>WTBG01000092.1 GCA_013139225.1 Deltaproteobacteria bacterium | reverse complement strand
TACTATTTCTCTCATTCGGAGCATCTGATTGCGAGGATTGAGTATGAAAAGAACTGGGGAATGAAGCCATCGCGGTTTGATAAAATATTTGTCAGTCTCTCATCTGCGTTTAAGACAGAAGATGATGTTTTAGAGGCCGAAGCTATTATCGAAGAGAAGACAAGAAGGTTTATTGAGGCTTTAAATCTGGGGTCAAATCTTTAATCTTGACAAATGATACTCCGTGCAAAAGATCTTACAATCAAATTGTCAAGATTAAAGATTTGACCCCAACACCCCTATAAATACACTGCCAGCAATGTGCTGCTCATTTTGCAGTCTCTTGCAAAGCAGATTATATGGTTCATCAATTACTTTTTTATGTGTGAGGCTTGCATGTCGAAAGAGTAAAGAGCCATTCTTATTTTTAATTATAAAACCCAGATGGGAGGCAAAGATACCATCTCTGGTGGTGATAATGACCATGATTTCACCCCCTTTGAGCTTGCCCGAAATGGTAAGGAGATATTGTTTGGGAAGGTATTTTATGAGTATGCGTTGCGGCGGTGGAAAATGTTTAGTATCATAACATCCAAACGATTCTGCGAACTTCCTTCGGTCAGTGATTTTAACCATATCCTTGCATAATGTGCCCCCTTTTTCTTCTGTTATGTTTCTGAGCAACCACTGATTGTGAGGAAGCCAGTCTGCCATAACAAAATGGTTCCGGGTTGCAAAACTTATGCTGCCATTGTGATAGCGTATCTTTTGAAGATTGTTAAAGGTATCATTGTAATTTTTTGATATTGCAAGCGCCAGGGTCTGTTCGCAGAAGGTCATACAATCTACCCTGCTGAAGTCAATCAGGGAATCTTTATCATGCTTTCCCTTTAGACCTTCCCCCAGACAGTCGTGGACATAGGGAGTTCCTAAGGCTAACCGGGAGTAAACAGCAATTTTTTCTTTTGTTGTAGAGTGAGTGCGAGAAATATCTTTGATGAGTGAATCAATTTCTGGGATGTTTAATTGGTAAAGTTTCTTAGAGGATTTTTTCTCTTGCGAGAAGAGTTCAGCTTTTCCTTGCTGTGGTTGGAAAATGGTGGCTACAAAAATCGCACACAGGAGAAGAAGCGTTCTTAAGAGAAGAGTCTTCATTTGTCCTCATATAAACTGAAAAAATGTATAAAAAAGGCAGCCATTGACTGGCTGCCTTTTAATTGTCTAATTATAGTAACTATTATTATGTTGCCTTGACATTAACTGCTTGAGGACCTTTAGGCCCATCCTGCACTTCGAATTCTACAGGATCTCCTTCTCTGAGGGTCTTGAAACCATCACCCTCAATATTTGAGAAATGCACGAATACATCATCTCCATCCTCTCGGGACAAAAAACCAAAACCCTTCTTGTCATTAAACCACTTCACTGTTCCTTTAACCATTCTTAAAACCTCCCATACTAAAAAATTAAATGAAACACTACCTTGACGGTTAATCGTAATTGCTGAAATAAGGAAATGATTTTAATAAACCGAACCCCCCTTATCTGACAATGGAAACGATTAACGCAAGCTAACTATTCTCATACATTTATCATGATTTAATATGTATGTCAATTTAAAAAGTGTAGAATTTTAAGAATATTTTTGTTAAAAAATTCCGCTGTTTTCAGTGAAGCTGTTAATTTTATTTGCAAAATTATATGATGTATGAGAATTCCGTCATTTCTTTGCAGCTTTAGCAGTGACCCTATAAGATTAGCATGAAAGGGAAAAGACGACTTTACTTATTCAACTCATTGAATTTAATGCATACACAGTAACAATCATCTTCAAGTTTGCTTTGCACAGGGCAACCGCTTTTGTGAATAACATGCATCATGACCTTGTTTTCAGTGAGTACCTCGGCTTTAAAACCACTAATGCCGCAATCTTTAGCAATTTGAATGAGGCGTTGTAAGAGAAAGGTGCCGATACCTTTATGCTGATAGTGATCTCGCACTATAAAGGCAATTTCAGCCATGTTAGATGGTCGGTCGAGATAATAGCGACCGACAGCGATAATCTGATCCCTGCCTTCCTTTTGGATAAGGCCACATATAGCCAGTTCTTCATCATGATCTGGATTAACCAGGTGTTGCAGTTTGCTGTGAGGCATTACTACTTGATGAGTGAAGAATCGTTGATAGAAACTCTTGTCCGAAAAAGAGTAGAAGAATTCCTTCATCAAAGGTTCATCTGTCTGTTTAACCGGTCTGAAAAAGACGTCTATATTTTTGTCGAAACACTTTTTAATCTCCAGTTCTTCCGGGTATGGTCTGCAGGTTTTTGGCAATACCTGATCAGAATAAACATAGCACCTAATTTTAGAAAAATTGAGTAGTTTCTTTCGGAAATTAGGATGGGCAATGTTAATCAAGGCGATTGCCCTCTCTCGAAGGCTCTTTCCGTGCAGGTAAGCCACACCATATTCCGTAACCACGTAGTGAGCATCACCCCTGGACGTTACAACTCCTGCTGCTTCCCTTAAGTGAGGAACGATAGATGATTCATTTTCATTTTTGGTTGTTGAGGGTAGTGCAATAATGGGTTTCCCCCCTTTGGATTTGGATGCGCCTCGCATAAAATCTGCCTGGCCGCCGATCCCGCTATATAAAAGGTATCCCAGAGATTCTGCTGAAACTTGACCGGTGAGATCAACTTCCAGTGCGGAATTGATGGCTATCATCTTTTCATTAAGACTGATGATGTAAGGATTGTTAACATAGTCGCTGGGGTAGAATTCCACACATGGATTATTGTTGACAAAATCATAAAGTTTTTTAGTGCCCATACAAAAGGTGGTGATAATCTTTCCCTGGTGGATAGTTTTTTTCCTGTTGGTTATGACCCCTTCTTCCCACAGGTCGACTACCCCATCGGAAATCATTTCAGAATGAACACCCAGATCTTTTTTATATTTTAAGAATTTAGTGATAGCAGCCGGTATGGCACCGATGCCTACTTGAATTGTAGATCCATTATCAATAAGCCTGGAGATGTTCTTAGCAATCTGCTCAGTTATTTCATCTGAGGGAGGAGGAAAGATTTCCGGGAGAGGTGTGTCATTCTCTACCAGGATATCTATCTGGTCAATAGAAATGAGGGATTCTCCCAATGTTCTTGGCATTTGCGTGTTCACCTCTGCAATAATGGTATGTGCGCTTTCAGCGGCAGATTTTACTACATCTACCGAAACCCCAAAACTGCAGTATCCATGCTCGTCAGGTGGCGTAACTTGAATGAGAGCTATATCTACAGGTATAGCGCCGCTCTGAAAGAGATTGGGCAAGTCGGATATAAAAACAGGGGTGTAGTCTGCCCGTCCTTCAGAAATGGCATTTCTGGTATTTTCACCTATGAAGAAAGCATTACAGCGAAAATTATTGCAGTACTGCTCTTTTGTATATGGAGTATCTCCTATTGTCAGGATATGCATAATTTCTGTATCTGCTAACCGGCTTCCTATCTTATCCAGAGTCTGTACTAAAAGGCTGGGTACGGCACAGCCAGAACCTATAAAGACCCTCCCTCCCCGTTTTATGATTTTTAGAGCGGATTTTGGGTCTCGGATTTTATGCTGATATTCGACTTTCCAGTCTTTTGGAGACATTGTACTGCCTTTCTATTAACGCTATGCTATTTTGGCGATTTTAGCACAAAAAAAAGTAAAAAGCCAGAATGTCTTGAGAATTCTATAGCTGCAACCAGACCACGAAGAAAAAATTTCTGATTGATGATTTTGCACTTTGAGTTTCTGGTTTTAAAAAGCGAAATCATAGTTTTTGACCAGACACTAAATCATGTCTTTTGCTATCAGGTAATATAATTTACCCGGTTGTTTCATGTGGCTGGCGATTGCCTCAGCCTGGGCTCCAGTTCCCCAGAAGGTATCCACTCGATGAGATCCTTTAATTGCCCCCCCTTCATCCTGGTTGAGCACAAATCTGGACCACGGTACATATCTTTCAACTTTCATTGAAGAATTAACTGCAGGAATGGTGGTGACGATATAAGAGAGAGCGCCGGCAGGAAATATCTGTTTATCAGTGGCAATTGATCTTTCGGGAATCAACTCTACCCCGAGGGAACCTACCATTTTATCTCCCCACACTCTAAAAAAGATGTATCGCGCATTTCTGTTAAGATATGGCTGGAGCTGTTCTTGATGTTCTGAAAAATATGTTCGAATAGATTCCATTGATGCATTCTCAGGGGAAAGGACACCATCCTTTAACATTTCTTCTCTTAAGGAATGATAGGGGTAATAATTGCTTCCCGAAAAGTGAAGGTGGAGTAATGTATCATCAGGCAATATGAGTGTACCTGAACCCTGGACATGCAAGGTATAGCAATCGAAGGGATCTTTGAGATAGGCTATCTCATATCCTTTCCCCCGCAACACCCCTTCCTGGTCAATCTGTTTTCGTGTGTAGTAAGGATATTCTTTCCCATTTTCTATTCTCACCGCCTTTTTTAACCCATCTGGTTTATGTTCTTTAATGATAAGGTTGTCGGGTAAGCGATATAAGGGGTAGCTGTATTCTTCATTAATCTCAAGGCTTCCTTTTAATTGGGGAATGTAGTATCCAGTAAAGGTGACTGTACCGTTCCCTTTTTCACCTGTTGATTGATAAACATCGAAGTAGGTTCTGATCAGTTGATTCAGATCTTTATCTTCATCGTTTTCCAGTATCTGAAGAAATTTTTCTAGAGTTGCTTTTAAAGTTGTAGAGGATATGGTTTTACTACCCCAGGAATAATGTGTGGGCTGCTTTAGCCGAGAGAAGTATCCGATTTGGTTTTTTAGTACGTGTTTTAATACCTCCTCATCACCATTGTCTGAGAAAGAGGGGTACTCATCAGGGGAAAGGGGTATTAAAGTGGGATAAATATGTTCGAGCAGGGGAGTGAGAGTTTTTATCCTCTGGCAATTGAGGTTGAGAGCAACCATAAGCAGTAACATTAAAGCCACAAAGTGGTATGACAAAATTAATCTCATAAATTTTCTATAACCTTTTTCAGATTTTTATAAGGAGAAAATACATGGAGGTTTAAAAGGTCCTTTAAACTTTTTGTTGCAGTTGGAATATACTGTTTAAAATGATATCTTTTCTTTACAGTGGAGAGATGACCAAAAGCACCAAGAATCTGCATGTTTCGATGCAGGGCAATGAAGTGATATTCTGAAAGAAACTTTTTTTTATCGATGGGGATAAGAGTTGCGAGCTGCGTCAGGTAGTATTCCATCAATGTTTGTCTTAGTTTGTTATTTATATCTACATAAGGGTCAAGTAAGAGGGAAGATAGATCATAGTGAAGGGGCCCCATTCTCCCTCCCTGGAAATCGAGGAAACGGATCTGCTTCTGTTTGATCATAATATTTTTTGACTGAAAGTCCCTGTAAAGAAAGAAACTACTATCTATAGATGTTAATTTGTCAGCTAATGCATCGAATTCATCTTTTAAAAAGTCTTCTGAAATATCCAGATTGAGATAGCCCTTCAGGAAGGAGCGGAAGAAGTAACCTGATTCCCATTGGCGCACAAAGTTACTATCATAATGTACACTGTGAATTTTATTCGTGTCAAATTCTTGAGCTCCCTTAACCTGGATGAGGGGGA
>WTBG01000008.1 GCA_013139225.1 Deltaproteobacteria bacterium | reverse complement strand
TGAGATTAACCTCTCGATTGTACTCAGAGAGAAGGTGAAGTCTGCTCCCTTTTTTGTCTAAACAAATTCCACAGGCAATCTTATCTTTATCAAAGTAAGTAACTATTTTCCCTGGTTCCATTTTCTTTTCTTTAAGTAATTATTAAATTAAATCTGCAACCTTTTAGCATAGTTTGACATAAAAACAAACGGTAAAGTTGTATCGTTTGATCTGGGATTATAAATGTAAGACGGGCTACTGATAAAAGGGATTGAATGAAAAAAAAGGGTATATTGGGAAAATGAGTGAACCGAAAGAGTCTTTTTAAGAATGGAGATATGCTTAACAAAAGAGTCAAGTTTTTTTAAGGCTACACTTATGCAAAGTGATACTTGATGCTAGATAAAAAAGTTGCTTGTTATTCGCTTGCGCCACTCGCTTCGTCTTTCGTAACACGGTTGAGTTGGTATTAATTTGGTTGTACACATAACCGATCTACGAATACCGAAACGAGCTGCACAACCGCGACCATTTTACACAACCTAAATCTTATATGGCCCTACTAAATTAATCCAGTATCCAGAATCTAGCCCTATTGAATGCAGTGCCCTTTGGGCAATTCAACAAGGCAAGTATCGCGAAGCCTCGTCGGTTTGAGGCGAAGCTTTACTAGCATATGAACTGATATATAGTTTCCATAACAGTAGCAATGGTGCAGGGAATAGGATTTAGGGAAATTAGACAGCCAGCTGTGAGCACAATAATTATTATCCTAATGGTTTCACAGGTACCAGATATAATTATACTATTCTCAAGATCATCGTTGTCCTGTAATGAAATGCCAGTCTGTGAGCCATCAATCTGATAAATGCAGAAAGGGTTCATATTAAGAATTAGCCCTCTTCCACTGGGGAAGACTATTTTGAAGGATGTTATTTCATCTGCTTGATCTTTCATGACTTCCAGGAAAACCAGAAAACGTCCTAACACTACTTGGTCAATATAAGCAAGGAACTGAGATTTCTGGTAGGATTTTTTAACTGTTGTCATTTGGTGGGGATCTGTGGATGTCAGGGGAACAAGGGTAATTTCCCCTCCCAGGACTATAGTACTTAACGAATTTTCCAGATCAATCTCCAAATCAGTTTCCTCAAACAAAGCCTTAATGTTATCTCCCAACTCTGTATCCATGGAGTTGGAAAAAGCAGCCATCATTTCTGAATTTGGTGAGGGAGGGATATCAGCAAAGCACAAAGAGCTTGATGCTACAATTGCCGTTATTACTGTAATACAGCATAACGTTTTAAATAGTTTAATTTCCCCCCCCATTACTCCTCCTTTCATAGTTTTAATTATTATTGTATTTGAATTTTGTGGAAATAATTATATCCATTTTCTATGAGAAGCGCAAGAGCATTGTTTCGGATTTCGGATGTCGTGCTTTGATATTCTATTTTGAATCTTTTTTTTCAACCATTGACAGAACAAAAGAATTAATTGATAATTAGCAAGAATTCTCAGAGATATCCTTTTCAACAAAGTACTTAAAGGATAGTAGGATGTGCAGTGATCTGCAAAACGATGCTGGATAAAAATAAAATGAATATATACATATTTTATCCGGTAGAGGACATTATAGGAACGTAGTGTAATGGATGATATGATGGCAAAAAGTTATAAAACCTTTAATCATACGGCAGATTTAGGCATTGAAGTGTATGGTGAAGATCAGAAACGTCTTTTCATAAATGCCGGCTTTGCACTTTTTGACCTTATCACTGATATGGATAAAGTTGAAGTAAAAACTTCTCTTCCTCTAACAGCAGAGGGAATGGATCCGGAGGATTTGATGGTGAGCTGGTTAAGAGAATTGTTGTACTTGCATCAAGTAAAGGGATATCTCTTTAGAGATTTCGCAATTCATGAAATGAGCGAAGAGGTACTTAAGGCTACTGTTAAAGGAGAAAAATTTGATCCCCGCCGTCATGAACTGATAAGGGAAATTAAGGCGGCAACCTACCATCAAATCAAGGTTGCCTGTGAAAAGGGTGTCTGGATTTCACGCATCGTATTTGATATATGAAGATTGGAAATTCTTTTGGAGAAAAATAATGGAAATAAAAGGGAAACTCACTATAGAAAAGGTTGACGATTACCATTTCAAGATCCCTTGTTCTGAGGGTATGCAGGTCCCAGGATTAATCTATGCAAACCAGAAATTAATTGATGATATAAAACTTGATGAAAGCCTACGTCAGGTAGCCAATGTTGCTCATCTGCCTGGCATTATTAAATATTCCCTGGCTATGCCTGACATGCATTGGGGGTATGGTTTTCCCATCGGGGGTGTAGCAGCCTTTGACCTGGAAGAAGGGATTATTTCACCAGGGGGAGTGGGGTATGATATCAACTGTGGCTGTCGTATACTGCGAACTGACCTGACTCTTCCTGATGTTAGAGATAAAATGAGGCAATTGGTAACTGCTCTTTTCAGAGGTATTCCTTCAGGGGTTGGTTCAACCGGCAAGATTAAGCTCAACGTTAATGAAGAGAAGAGGGTCTTAAGGAAAGGGGCAAGATGGGCGGTCGAAAAGGGGTACGGTGATATGGAAGATTTGGAGCGAACTGAGGACAAAGGAGTGATGGAAGATGCTGATCCAGAAGTTGTTAGCCAGCGGGCTTTGGAGAGAGGGAGAAATCAGCTTGGGACACTGGGATCAGGTAATCACTTTCTGGAGATAGGGGTTGTTGATGAAATTTATGATCAGGAGGCTGCACGTGCCTTTGACCTCTTCGAGAACCAGATTGTTGTCTCCATTCATTCCGGGTCTCGTGGGTTTGGCTATCAAGTGTGTGATGATTTTATTAAAGCAATGCTTCACAAAACGGGCAAGATGAATATCGAGCTTCCGGACCGACAGCTTGTTTGTGCCTATCTCAAATCCGAAATGGGCAAGAAGTACTATGCTGGTATGGCTTGTGCTGCCAATTATGCCTGGGCTAATCGAGAGGTGCTTACCCACTGGACAAGAGAAATTCTTGAGAAGACATTGAATCTTAGCCCTGGAGATTTGAATATGAATCTGGTCTACGATGTCTGCCATAACATTGCTAAAAAAGAAGTCCACACTATTGACGGAAAAGAAAGGAAGGTTTGCGTCCATCGAAAAGGTGCTACGCGCGCTTTCCCCGCCGGGCATCAAGATGTTCCTAAGGTGTATCGTGAGGTTGGACAGCCCGTTTTGATTCCCGGGGATATGGGGCGTTGCTCCTATGTGTTGGTAGGAACTGAAAAGGCGATGGAAGAAACATTTGGTTCTACCTGTCATGGTGCTGGTCGACTAATGAGCAGAACCAAGGCTAAGAAAAGCTGTAGGGGAAGATCCATTGCACAGGAAATGGAAGAAAGAGGAATAGTAGTTATGGCAGAGGGGAGGGCAACCCTGGCTGAAGAAATACCCGAGGCTTATAAAGATGTGAGTGATGTAGTTGAAGTAGTTCATCAAGCAGGAATTTCTAAAAAAGTAGCTAAGCTCAAACCGTTAGGTGTAGTGAAGGGATAAAAACATAGGGAGCAGGGATCAGGGAGTAAGGATCAGGGAGCAGGAATCAGAAGTGGTTTTAAATAATTGAGTTGCGGGTTACGAGTTACGGGTTGCGTGTTGAAAGATAGATGACAATGAAAAACTAAAAACCTGTAATATGAAACGCACAACCCACAACATTTTGCTTTTGGATAAATTTGTTTTCTGCGTTTTTCTGTGGAAATCCGCGGCTTAATTTACACAAAAATATCAAGAAGGGAATCAAAGGTCTCTCTTGCGAATTGCAGTGCTCTAACATTAGCTTTTACTCCAGTTTTAGCCTCAATCATATTGACAACTTCATCAGCATAATTAACATTTGACATCTCTCTGGGAGGGCCTTCTGGTTCTCCAGGTTTTCTGGGATTTTCCACCCCAGGCGTTTTATCAATTGTAATCTTTGTCTCAGGAAGACCGTTTTTATCCTGACTGATGTGGGCAACCCTTCTTTTGTAATTATTGGTATTAATGTTAGCTACGTTATTAGCTGTAACATCCATCTTTCTAAAAAAAGCATTAATTCCGGCAACAGATGAATAAAATTCAATACCCATAGCCACCTCCATTTTTGTTTTTT
>WTBG01000047.1 GCA_013139225.1 Deltaproteobacteria bacterium | reverse complement strand
ATTATACTCAATCCAGAAGTTATTGAAAAAATAGCCGAAGGGTCTATTAAAATATCATGAATAATTATCAAGCATGGAACAAAAGAAATCTACAATATGATATTTGTTGACATACAAAAGGGATTTTCATATACTTTCGTCATCAAAAAGCAACTTCTTATCCAATTCTATTCTAAAATATCAATCCTAGAATCCTTGTAAAGGAAAATCTCTATGAGTATCTTATCGATCATTGGTAATACACCACTTACCGAACTCGCTGGCTTAAATGGCAATCCTAAGGTAAAGATTTTGGGTAAACTTGAGGGTAATAACCCGGGTGGATCTGTCAAAGATCGTCCAGCTTATTACATGATAAAAAAGGCAGAAGAATCTGGTGAGCTGACAAAAGATAAAATTATCCTTGAACCCACCTCGGGGAATACAGGAATTGCCCTGGCAATGATTGGAGCTGCCAAGGGATATCGAGTCAAACTGGTTATGCCGGGATGTGCCAGTATAGAGAGACAGCATATATTGAAAGCCTTTGGTGCAGAAGTTGTCCTCTCACCTGCTAAGGAAGCAACCGATGGCGCGATCAGGATGGCACACAAGCTCCTTCAAGAATCTCCAGATATGTACTATATGCCTAACCAATTCGACAATGAAAACAACATCCTATCCCACTACGAAACAACAGGCCCCGAGATTTTTACCCAGACCAACGGTGAAATTGATGTTTTCGTGGCAGGATTAGGGACGACGGGGACCATCATAGGAACAGGGAGGTATTTGAAAAAGAAAAAGCCTTCCATTAAGGTCGTTGCCGTTGAACCCACTGTAGGACACACTATCCAGGGACTAAAGAACATGAATGAAGCCATCGTCCCCAAAATTTATCATCCTGAAGAGTTAGATGAAAAAATCGTTATTGAGGATGAAGAGGCATTTGAAGTTGCCAGGAAACTCTCGACGAGTGAGGGACTCTTTGTGGGGATGTCAAGTGGGGCAGCAGTGGCTGGTGCCCTTCGGGTTGCAAAAGACATGGATTCAGGCACTATTGTGGTAATTATTCCTGATAGAGGAGATCGTTATTTGAGCACTACACTTTTCCTCCCCATCTGCGGGAAATGTCCACCTTAAATTATATTTAACTTTTCCCTTTTCCTATACCTGCTTTTTTTAAACTTTAACTAAGCCGTATTCGTAAAAAGTCCAATTTGCTCATTATTTGTCATTCCTGTCCCGTATCAAGTACGGGATAAGCTCCAGCAGGAATCCAGTAATTCCAGGTTGTTATGGATCCCCTCTTTCGAGGGAGTAACTCGTTTTTTGACTTTTTATGAGAGCATCAACTAAAACTATGTCGTAAAACCCAAATCCCTGATTTCCTGCAGATCTACTTCCGGATTCCGCCCGCTTGTGGTCAAATAGTTTCCCACCATTGTTCCGTTGGCTCCAGCCAGATACATTAAAGGCTGCAGTGTCCTGAGACTGATTTCCCTACCCCCACACATTCTGATATCTTTTTGGGGAAGGATAAACCGGAAAAGAGCAATGGTTTTTAAGATCTCAAGCGGAGGCAAGGATGGATATTTTTCTGCAGGTGTTCCAGTAACAGGATTGAGAAAATTAAGGGGAATAGAATCAACATCAAGATCTTTTAAAGCAAAAGCCATCTCAATTCTTTGTTCTGGTGTTTCTCCCAAACCAAATATACCGCCTGAGCATGTTTCAAACCCTGCTTTTTTGGCTGCAATGATTGTTTGTACTCGCTCATTAAAAGAGTGGGTTGAACAGATATTGGGGAAATGGCTCTCTGCCGTCTCCAGGTTGTGGTGGTATCTTTTAAGGCCAGCATCACGGAAGCAATGAATTTGTTCATTACTAAGCACCCCAAGAGAGGCACATGGTATAAGGTCAGAGCTCTTAGCAATCTCTTCTATATATGCGCATAGTGTTTCTAACTCCTTAGCGCTTGTTATACCTTTCCCACTGGTCACAACACCAATGCGTTTCGCCCCATCCTCCTGTGCCTCCCTGGCTCTTTTCACCACTTCACCTGTATCCAATAGTGAATAAGTCTTAATGTTCGTCTTATAGTGTGCTGATTGTGCACAAAATATACAATTCTCTGTACAACGCCCCGATTTTACATTCACAACAGCGCAGAGATCAATTCGCGTCCCCTTAAAATGACTCCTCAACATATTTGCATGTGCCATCAACATTACTATCTCTTCTTGTGTGCGAAGAGCATTAATACGTTGCGCTTCACTTTGTGTAATGTCAGCACCATTCCAAGTCTTATTAGACAATTCATTTAAAAAATCACAGTTATCAGTAATAGCGCTCAGTTCCATAAGAGTCCCATATCGAGTATACTGTTTAAAATTTTACAACTCTGCTTTCATTAGTAAGTGCTCCCATAATCTCCAATGCATTCGAGATGGTTCCTACCCGAACCTTATCCCTTATCTTGAAGAAATCAAGACAGGTGCCACAAATCAATATCTCAAATCCTGATTGTTTTAGTTCTAAAAGGGTATCAAGCACATAAGAACGAGCGATTACTAATCTA
>WTBG01000274.1 GCA_013139225.1 Deltaproteobacteria bacterium | reverse complement strand
TACAGAAAAAGAACTTCTAATCATGTACAATCTCAAAACAGCAGTCTATTCCTTCAGCGGACCTTTGGTTCTGGGAGCAACACTGGCTGGAGCAAGCAAAACCAGTATTAAAAAAATAGAATCGTTCTCAAAACCTCTCGGATTGGCCTTTCAAATCAAAGATGACCTTTTAGACCTCTATGGTACAGACAGCATGTTGGGCAAACCAGTTGGTTCAGACTTTAGAGAAGCCAAGAAGACCCTCCTGCTTACAACCATGTTGAAACTGTCAACTCCTAAAGAAAGAAAAGAAATCTTAATCTTTCTAGGTAATAAGAAACTTAATAAGAGAGATATTAACAGGCTTAAAAAAATTGGGGTTGAAAGTGGAGCATTTGATTACTGCAATTCCTTGTCAGATAGACTGATTAGCAAAGCAACGGTCATTTTAAGGAAGTCTTCTTATAATAAAAAGGGGATTGAAATACTATTGCAAATTGCAGATTACATTCAAAAAAGAGAATTATAAGCAATCCATTACTTTCTTAGATAAATAAAAAATTCTTTATTCCCTTTCGGGCCCAAAAGCGGAGACTCTAAAACTCCTACAACCTGAAGAGTCAGATTTAAAGCAAAGGAAGAAATATCGTCTATAACCTCTTTATGCTTTGCAACATCCTTAACCACTCCACCTTTTCCAACTTCACCTTTTCCAACTTCAAATTGTGGTTTTATCAAGGCTATAATTTCACCACCTATTCTTATTAACTCAACCACCTTGGGAATAACTTTTTTCAAAGAAATGAAGGATACATCAATAACTGCACTATCCAGTTCATCCTTAAACTTCTCTTTTGAAAGATAACGGATATTACTCCTTTCCAGACTAATTACCCTCTCATCACATTTTATTTTCCATGCCAATTGCCCATACCCAACATCAACAGCATAAACTCTGGCGGCCCCACGCTGCAACAGGCAGTCACTAAATCCTCCTGTAGATGCACCAACATCCAGAAAATTCTTACCACTGACCTCAATTTTCCAGCAATCAAGTGCTTTCTCTAATTTGACACCACCACGACTCACATATGGTGATTCCTCACCGTTAATTACTACCTCCGCGTCAGCTGCTATCCAAGCACCTGATTTATCAACTCGCTCCCCATCAACCCAAACCTTTCCTTCCATAATAAAGGCTTGGGCCCTTTGTCTACTTTTAATCAGACCTCTCTTAACTAAAACCTTATCCAGGCGATCTCCATTAGCTCTACTTGCCTTTAAAACCCCCATCCATAATTTCCCTCGCCGAATGAACAATCCCCTCAGTATCTAAACCATACTTTTTGCGGAGAATACTCTGAGCACCATGTTCAAGGAACACATCATTGATACCCAAACACTTCACTTTCACTCCTTGAATACCACTTTCTGCTAACACCTCTAAAACAGAACTTCCAAAACCACCCGGAAGCACATTTTCCTCTATGGTGATTATCTTCCCAACCCTTCCAGCTAAATTGCAAATTAAATCTCTATCCAGTGGTTTCGCAAAACGGCTATTTACAACACCGACCCCAATCTTCTCTTCCGCAAGCTCTCTTGCTGCATGAAGGGCAGGATAAACAGTTGCACCGATAGCTAAAATAACGAGGTCATCACCACCTTGTAAAACCTCTGCTTCCCCAATCTTAAGAGTCTTGAGTTCTTCATCCAATTTCGCTCCATACCCTTTGCCCCGGGGATAACGGATAGCTACAGGACCATTATATTTCAAGGCTGTATTAAGCATATGCTGCAACTCGTTTTCATCTTTAGGAGACATAATGATTATATTCGGGATACTCCTCAAATAGGAAAGGTCGAATAAACCATTATGAGTAGCACCATCTTCCCCCACAATACCTGCGCGATCTAAAACAAACACTACCGGCAACTTTTGATAACACACATCATGAAGGATTTGATCATAACTTCTTTGCAGGAAGGTAGAGTAAATAGCAGTAACGGGACGAAGGCCTTCTGTAGCCATGCCTGCCGCAAAAGTTATAGCATGCTGTTCTGCAATGCCAACATCATAGAACCTTTCAGGGAATTCTTTACTAAGTACATCTAAGCCAGTTCCACTTGGCATACCTGCCGTAATTGCAATGATGTTCTTATCTTTTCTTGCCAATTTAATTAAGGTATCGGCAAAAACTTCAGTGTATGTTGGTACTAATGACTTTTTTGATAACGATTTGCCTGTCTTTATCTCAAAAGGACCTGTCCCATGAAATCTAACAGGGTCTTTTTCCGCTGGTTTATATCCCTTCCCCTTACTGGTGAGCACATGGACGAGAATTGGTCCACTTAAATTCTTAATGTTCCTTAAATTTTCCAACAAATGGTCAAATCTGTGTCCGGAGATGGGACCAATATACCTGAAACCCAATTCTTCAAAAATGAGTCCGGGAGCTAATAATCTCTTTAAAAATTCTTCCGATTGTTTTGCTACCTTCAAAACGGATTTGCCAATACCAGGAATAGTTTTTATGAAAGCGGTCGTCTCATTCATAAAACGATTATAGAATTCCCCTGTAATAATTCTTGAAAGATAAGCTGAGAGAGCACCTACATTTGGAGAAATGGACAACTCATTGTCATTTAATATAACGATTAAGTCTTTCTTCATATGACCAGCCTGGTTAAGACCCTCCCATGACAAACCTGCAGTCAAAGAACCATCACCAATTACAGCAATTACACTATGCTTTTCTCCCTTGATACATCTAGCCTCTGCCATTCCCAAAGCCGCAGAAAGAGAGGTGCTACTATGACCAACATTAAAGGTATCGTAAACACTTTCTTCTCTGCGGGGAAAACCACTAATACCTCCATGTTGACGAAGGGTGTGGAACTGCTCTCTCCTGCCAGTGAGAAGCTTATGGGCGTACGACTGATGACCCACATCCCAGACAATCTTATCTTTTGGAGTATCAAAAACAAAGTGGAGTGCAATAGTAAGCTCCACCACTCCCAAACTTGATGCTAAATGACCTCCGGTTTTAGAGACTGTACTAACAATCTCCTCCCGAATCTCCTTTGCTAATTGAGGCAACTGATCCGGTTTCAATAATTTCAAATCACCTGGATTATTTATTTTGTCTAAAAGTCGCATAATTCTAAATTGGGACGCAGATTCACGCAGATAAATCTACTCCTCTTCCTTTACCTCAAAAGGCTTAGTCTCAACCGTCTCGCCCTTACCCTTTAACAGTATTTCTACCTTCCTCTCAGCTTCTTCTAACTGCTTTGTACAAAGGCGAGATAATTTTATTCCCTCCTCGAAAAGTTTTAAAGATTCTTCCAAAGCTAAATCACCTTCTTCCAGCTTATCTACAATATTTTCCAGTTTTTTTAAAGAATCCTCAAATTTCTTTATTGCCATTTTCTCACCCTATGCAAATGGTTCGGTTTACTCGTTAATCTTCTCCACCTTACAGAACAATTCTCCTCTCCCCAATACTACATTAATTTTATCACCTTGTGAAAGCATTTTACTTTCTCTTACAATCTGATAAGAAGGAAGCAAGCGGGTAATGCTGTAACCCCGTTTTAATACATTTAGGGGGCTTAAGCCATCTAAACCTCCTAAATACTTTTCTAATATCTGGCGGAACCTGTAGTGTAACTGATGTATACCGTTAATCAACCCCTTTCTATAAAGTGATACGCTTTTGAGATATTCATCAATTGTAATTTTAGGGCTACTCAATAATAGTCTGGCTTCCCTCCCTCTAAACATCTCTCCTTTAAACTGTAACACCCAAAGAATACGAGGAGATAAACGTCCACTCAACTCATCAACTCTTAATTGCAGGTCAGTTAATTTAAGCCGAAGATCTGGCAATCTCTTTTTCATAAACATGACCTGATTCTTTTCTGTCTCAAGCAAATGTGTCATTCTACTTCTTAATCTATCAGAAAGTGATCCTATCAAATTAACGAGTTCAACCTTTTCTTTTACCACCAATTCCCCTGCAGCAGATGGAGTTGGGGCACGCATATCAGCAACAAAGTCTGCAATGGTAAAATCAATTTCGTGCCCTACTGCAGAAATAACAGGAATAGAAGACTCATAAATTGCCCTTGCTACTACTTCTTCATTAAAGGACCACAGATCTTCTAAAGAACCGCCACCTCTTGTTAAAATAATGACATCGATTCCTGTAAAACGGTTTAGTCGATAAATGGCACTGGCAATTTCAAGTGCAGCACCCTCCCCTTGTACCTTCACCGGATCAATAATAATCTCAACATTAGGGAACCTCCTCCCTACAACATTTAATATATCCTTAATAGCTGCCCCGGTGGGAGAGGTCACAATACCTATCTTCCGGGGCAGAAGAGGCAGGGGTTTTTTATTCTCAGCATCAAACAGTCCTTCCTTTTGCAACTTTTCTTTCAACTGATCAAAAGCAAGTTGTAAGGCACCAACTCCTTTGGGCTCCATGTAGTCAAGGACTAACTGGTATTCACCCCTTGGCTCATATACGTTTATCCTCCCCCGACAAATCACTAGCAACCCATCGTGCGGATCAAACTTAAGATATCTTCCCATAAACCTGAAGATTACTGCTCTAATCTGACTCTTACCATCTTTGAGCGTAAAATAACAGTGGCCAGAAGATGGACTTCTAAAATTAGATATTTCTCCTTCTACCCATATCTCTTCAAATTTTTCCTCCAGGCATTTTTTGATCTTAATAGTAAGCTCAGATACCGTTAAAATATTTTTATAATCTGAAAAAATATCCATTCCT
>WTBG01000072.1 GCA_013139225.1 Deltaproteobacteria bacterium | reverse complement strand
TTTCTACCTGAAGACCAAATCCCTTGGATTGTTTCTCCATGTTTTGTATTAACTGGAAACCTGAAATACTATCCTCAAAACCAGGATAATTTTCTATGCGTTCACTTTTGGTTACTTGACCACCCAATGCAATCTTTTCGAGCAGTAAAGTGTTCAGTCTTGCTCGTGAGGCATACAAACCGGCAGTTAGCCCGGCAGGTCCTCCTCCAACTATAATGATGTCATAAATGTGGTTGTTCATCTCTTTTGGGTTTTATGTTGAATAAGCTTTTATATTTTGATATGTTTCGTGCATACTATATAGGTTATAATTTATCTGGGTATCAGATTAAGTAAGACGGTATTCTAAAAATTCAACCAGTAAAAGTCAATCAAAATATTTAAAATGCGAACGGAGAAAAAGAAAACACATTTCATCTGTCAGCTGTGTGGTTATCAATCATCTAAATGGATGGGGAAGTGCCCGAATTGCAATGAGTGGAATACCCTTGTGGAAGAAGAGATTCTATCAAACGCAACTTCCAGGAATACCCTCACAGGTATTGGGGGTGAAGGAGAGGTCCCTCAATCTGTAAGCGAGATTGAAACAAATGAGGCTTCTCGGATTAAGACAGGAATTGGTGAATTCGATCGTGTGTTGGGTGGCGGGATTGTGTTTGGCTCAGTTATTCTCATTGGTGGAGACCCCGGCATTGGGAAATCAACGCTTCTTTTACAAGCATTAAATAAAATAGCATCCTCTGATTATAAGGTGCTATATATCTCCGGGGAGGAATCGATTCGGCAAACAAAAATGCGTGCTGAAAGGTTATCTGCACTTTCAGCACAGTTGTTTGTGCTGGCTGAAAATTCATTAGAAAAGATTATAAAAGAGGTTCATGCGCTAAAACCAAAGGTAATTGTTATTGATTCTATTCAAACTATGTACACTCTTGAACTTCAGTCAGCGCCCGGTAGTATTGGACAGGTGAGGGAATCTGCAGCCAGACTAATTATGCTTTCTAAGAGTAATGAGATTTCCACCTTCATCATAGGCCATGTAACTAAAGAAGGAGCGATAGCTGGACCAAGGGTACTTGAACACATGGTAGATACCGTTCTCTATTTTGAGGGTGATCGTGGACATCCGTACAGGATTCTCAGGACAGTTAAAAATAGATTTGGCTCTTCCAATGAGATTGGGGTCTTTGAGATGAAAGAATTTGGCCTCTCTGAAGTCTTCAATCCCTCTGAGATATTTTTGAATCAGAGACCGATAGATGTTTCTGGTTCGGTAGTGGTTCCCTGTATGGAGGGATCAAGGCCTATACTGGTGGAGATACAGGCTCTGGTAAGTCCTACAAACCTTGGTATTCCCAGAAGGACTTCTATTGGCGTTGATCACCATCGTGTTTCTCTGCTAGCTGCTGTGCTTGAAAGACAACTTGATACCCATTTGTATAACAAAGATATTTTTCTCAATGTTGCAGGAGGTGTAAGAGTTGATGAACCTGCTGTTGATCTGGGTATTGTAGTTGCAATTGCCTCAAGTGTTTTAAATAAGCCAGTTGATACTAAAACGGTTTTTTTTGGTGAAGTCGGTTTAACTGGTGAGGTGAGAGGAGTGTCACAGATTGAGGTGCGATTAAAAGAATCATCAAAGCTTGGCTTTAAGAGTTGCATCCTGCCTGAAGTTAACAGGGAGAGACTACATACTGATCTACCCATGGAGTTATCTGGAGTTTCATCCGTTAAGGAAGTTCTAAAGTTTTTGTCTTGATGTATTAGTCGGTTGACTGTGGACTGAAGACAATTTAATCAATCCCTGCATCCTCTTGAAAGGTTTTGAGCTTATGATTACACCTATTAGAAAAGAAGGTAGACTTTACATTATTGCTACATTAGTTGCTGCCACTCTCTTGTCTGGCTCTTCAATTATATATCCATTTTTAACGTTAAGGATTTTTGCCTTAGTAAGCTGGGTATTATTTTTACTGGTGATTAATTTTTTCCGTGACCCGGAAAGGAAAACGCCTGTTGATGCTGCTAACATCATTTCACCGGCAGATGGGAAAATCATTGACATTCGGAAAGTTACTGAAGATAACTTTCTTCATAGGGAAGTGACTCGTGTGAGTATTTTTATGTCAGTTTTTGATGTTCACGTTAATCGTTCACCAGTTAAAGGCGTAATCGATTATGTGCATTATAATAAAGGATTATACTTACCAGCTTACAGAGAAAAGGCGTCGTTAGACAATGAGCAAATGACTATAGGCTTTACGAGAAGTCCAAAAGAGAATGGTCAAAAGGAGTTGAAGGTTATGATTAGGCTCATCGCTGGCCTTATAGCCAGGCGGATTTTAGTTTGGAAAGGTTTGCAGGATGAGGTTCAACAGGGCGAAAGGATAGGGATGATTAAATTTGGCAGCAGGGTAGAAGTCTATTTTCCACAAGAAGTTGAGCTCTGCGTAAAAGAAGGGAACAGGGTTAAAGCAGGGGAAACAATTATCGGTAAGATTAAAGTATTACCCAGCTAATTACTTGAAAATAATTATAAATTTATATAATAAATTATATATTAAAATGATAAAATCACTCTTTTCTTCTCGGCCTAAAATTAATTTAAAAGCTCGCATATTGCTTCATCCAGCACCTCGTTAAATTCAATACCACCAAAGAAATTGCCATCCTTTATAAATTCTGCCCACTTTAATATTCCTGTGACATGAATGGGAGATGATTCTGTTTGAAGAAATATCTCTAGATGAATGAGAGCCCCTGTCTTGATTTGTTTGTCTGAAGAAAATCGTATGCCTACCCAATTACGACTGATATTAATGATGATGCATTTCTCCCATCCTTTTTTTTCCTCTTCAAAGAGGAGTTGGGCCTTTAAAAGTGGTGGTAAAAAACGGGTAAATTTTCTTTTGTCTTTAATACTGATTTCTTCCATTAGTTTTTGTTTCTCATCTTGTTCTAGATTGAGGAAGGCTTTGTTCCTGCCTTTCCCTCATGAAGATTATTATAGAATCGCTGTGTGGGATAGGCAAAATCCAGGTCTTTACATTTAGCAAATTCTTCTAAAATATTTTCCCATATGGCATGTTCGCTGCCACGACGGTGACGAGGCTCGCAAAGATAACGTATTGTCAAGAGAATCCCACAGTCTTTTACGCTTGTATAGACGATAGGTGTAAGCGTGTTGTAAAATATCATAAATTTCTTGCTTGCCTCTTTTATTCTTTGCTCAGCGGTTTTGCTCAAATGCTCTGCATGCTTGTTCCCAATGTGTTGTAGTATATCTTTTGCTTTTTTCCAATTGCTTTCAAAAGTTACGAGTACAGGAATCTCATCCCAGATATACTGAAACCCTTTACTATAATTTGCCAGTGTCTCAACGAAAACCTTCCCATTAGGAATATGAAGGATCCTGCCTGTGCTTTGATCTGCATCTACCCAATTACCTATTTCCATAAGCGTGAACTGAAATACGCGTATATCGATAACATCTCCGGCATTGTCTCCAATTTTTATTCGATCTCCAAGGGTAAATGGTCTACGCGCGACAATAAAAACCCAGGCAGCAACATTTGTTATAGGATCCTTTAGTGCAATGGCTATACCAGCTGAGACTAATCCTAAGAAGGTTGCCATTGATTGAAATCCTGTGTACCATAAAAGACCCACCAGGATTACACTAAAAGTAACTGCCGTGTAGGTTAAGGTTTTTCGCCATACATAACGGGTTCTAACATCTTCGGTTTTTCGCCAAACTATTCTTAATACCAAAGTGCGTATAAGCCACAGAACGAGAATAATGAGTGCCGAGGTTAATAATTTTATTTGCAGATCAGGGATTAAACCCGCTGTTTCGCGAAAAAATCCAAATAAGTATGTCATTGTTTAACCATACCTTTTAGAGGGATGAAACAATAAGTTAAAGAAGCGCAGTACTAAAATACCTTTCCACCCTGTCAGGTAATATGGTTACGACTTTGTTTCGTCCATTGTCCATATGAAGAGCGGCAAAAACGTTTGCTCCAGATGAGGTTCCTACTAAGAGTCCTTCTTCTTTGGAAAGTTTGCGTGTGGTTTCAATAGCTTCCTCGTCAGAAACAGTAAATACCATATCTACAAGTTTCAAATCCAGGACATCAGGGATGAAACCATCACCGATTCCCTGAATCTGGTGAAGTCCTGGTTCTCTTCCTAATAGTGCAGCACTGTTTTTTGGTTCAACGGCTACAATCTTGGTGCCAGGCCTCTTCTCTTTTAGGAACTTTCCTATTCCCTGGAGTGTTCCACCGCTTCCCACACCTGCTACAAAAATGTCAATTTCCCCATTCATATCATCCCATATTTCAGGGGCAGTTTGCATATAATGAATTTCAGGGTTGTGAGGGTTTGAAAATTGATTGGCCACAAAATATTTTTTAGGTTCTAATTGTGTAATTTCCTGCATTTTCTTTAAACTTCCTGAAAGGCTCTCTTCAGCAGGAGTGTAAATTATTTCTCCACCGAAGGCCTGAATAATTTTTCTTCGTTCTACACTCATATTCTCAGGCATCAAACAGATTACCTGGTAGCCTTTTTGCACTCCTACCAGACTCAAACCAATCCCTGTATTACCAGAAGTAGCTTCTATAATAGTCATACCGGCTTGAAGCTCCCCTTCTTTTTCTGCCGATTCAATGATTTGCCTGGCGACTCGGTCTTTAAGGCTTCCCCCGGGATTCAGGAACTCCGCTTTGCCGAACACATTTCCTGAAGACATTTTTTTTAGTCGAATCAGAGGGGTATTCCCCACTGCTTCAAGAACAGAATCTAAAAGCATAAGAATCTCCTTTTTACCTATTGATTAATTATTTAATATAGATATAACTTGTATGTTTTAATGATGATATCCAAAATATCAGGATTATTCAATCAAAATTTAAATCGACATTTTTTCTTAATAAGATTACTTTTTTTTGAATAAATTTCTGGTCTTGCTTTCAATAGGAGAACTTGAATATA
>WTBG01000355.1 GCA_013139225.1 Deltaproteobacteria bacterium | reverse complement strand
CCAAATTTCTCAATCTCTGTGTGTTTCCCCAGAGGACCGACGACATCAGAGATGTAATCATCGGTGTTTAATCTTCCCATTAGTTTTGTGCTTTTACCCACTTCTTGGAAGACGATAGTTATGGTACCTTTTTCACGGTCAAAATCATTGACGGTAAGAGGTACCCGCTCCCCTTCTTCGTTTACCCGTATTATGACGAATTGCCCTGGCTGTACCTTTTTTGCAATCTCAGGGGTGTCAAGTTTAAGCAAGGTAATAGTAGGTGACAGTTTTTTCTTATCCACTATTTTATACACAAAATACCTCCTTTATAGTTGGTTAAACGTTGTTAAAGAAGACAGAGAATATCACTTTAAGCTCTCTGCTGTTTTTTCATAACCACTTAATAATAGAGATGTTTATCAATGATAGGTGAGCCTTATTAAACAATCACTCGATTCCAACAATCGGGGGAAAAATACCTTGACAGGAATTTTAGCATATGATAGAAATTGAGTGAGCGCTCATTCATTTTTAATTTTACAAGTACTTATTACAAATTCTATGTTTTATCAAGTTAAAAATTTACTTATAATCATTTTTGTCTAAATGAAAAATGTCCGTATGATAGATGAATGAGAGGAAGATCCGTAACCATTCTCCGGAATCACCTTACCACTACGCGTATAGATTGTCCTGTGAGGCATTAAGAAGTGCTGACATAAAGGAGAGGGCTGAAAAGAGTGGGGCTGCTATAGAGTCGAGAGGCAATGGAACCCACTTAATTAAACTCGCTTTTTTAAATCGCTTGTGTCAGATAAGTTTTCCTGAAATCGAAATTAATTACCAGGAATCAGGGGAGGAAGTTCCCCTCTGGAGCAAGATCTTAATCCTCCACTACCTCGTTAAATCTGAGGGGCAGCCGCTTACGGGCAAATGGGTAAACTTCAGGGAAATGTCTGGTGGAGAAAGTTACTATCCAGCTTTCGTAAAAAGGTCACAGAAACCACTGCTCGATTTTTTCAATAACCGACTGGAATTATTAGAAAAGGCTGCTCCGGTCTTTGGGGGGTACAAAACTCACGAAGGCGATACGGCGGTGGTTATCAAGGCATTTCCCCGGGTTCCTATAAATATGATTTTTTGGAGCGGTGATGAAGAGTTTCAACCTGAGGCCAGAATCCTTTTTGATTCAACCATCCCTACCTATCTTTCTACTGAGGATGTTGCGGTGCTTTCTCAACAGACAGTATTTGGGCTGATTAAATGGGCAAAGAGCAACATATAATTCACTGTTTTAGCAGAAGAAGGGGGCGCTTTTTATGTTAATTGAATACCTACCCATACTCATCTTTCTGACTTTAGCTATACTTTTTGGTGGAGTGGTTATCCTCCTTTCGTCGGTTTTTGGGAGAAAGACATCGACAAGGGAAAAGCTGATGACCTATGAATGTGGTCTGGATCCCATCGGTAATGCCAGGAAAAGGTTCTCCGTCAAGTTTTTTATTATTGCCATGTTGTTTATCGTATTTGATGTGGAAGCAGTGTTTTTATACCCCTGGGCTATTGTCTTTAAGCAGTTCAATCAGTTTAGAGCTTTTATATTTATAGAGATGATCGTTTTTATTGGTATATTGTTAGTAGGTTTTATCTATGCGTGGAAGAAGGGGGCATTGGAATGGGAATAGAAAGTTGCTTTGGTGACACAATTATTACCACTACACTTGATAAACTGGTGAACTGGGCCCGGAAATCATCTCTCTGGCCAGCGACCTTTGGGCTTGCCTGCTGTGCCCTGGAGATGATGGCAACTGCTGCTGCCAGATATGACATTGCCCGGTTTGGAGCCGAGGTGTTCAGGGCATCACCCCGCCAGGCTGACCTGATGATTGTTGCCGGCACCCTGACCAAAAAGATGTCACCAGTAGCCAGAAGGATCTATGACCAGATGCCGAATCCCAAATGGGTAATCGCCCTGGGAGCCTGTGCTTCATCAGGGGGTGTCTTTGATTCTTATGCGGTGGTTCAGGGAGTGGATGAGATTATACCAGTTGATGTTTATGTCCCTGGTTGTCCCCCTCGTCCTGAATCTCTTTTATATGCGATAATGGAACTGCAAAAAAAGATAGAAAAAGAATCTTTACGGGATGTGAGAAATGTCTAATATAGAGAGCCTTGTTGAAAAGATAAAAGATAAATTTCCGCAGGCAATAGAGGAAGTAGTGTGTTTTAGGGATGACTATACTATACGGGTGAAAAGAGAACATCTCCTGGAAGTTTTTCGATTCCTCAAGGAGGAGCCGGAGTATGGATTCAATTTCCTCTCTGATCTTTGCGGTGTCGATTATATGGGGAGAGAACCCCGCTTTGAAGTAGTGTATCACCTCTATTCTATGGAACATAAACATAGACTGCGCATGAAAGTTTCACTCTCAGAAGAAGATTTGACCATTCCCTCAATCGTTTCTATCTGGCGGACAGCCAATTGGCATGAGCGCGAATGCTACGATCTTCTGGGTATCAAATTTAGCGACCACCCTGACTTAAGGAGGATTCTTACTCCTGATGGTTTTAAAGATCATCCATTAAGAAAAGATTTCCCCTTAAGGGGAAGGCAAACAATGGGAGAGGATTAAAGATGGAAGCAGCATCTGAAATGAGAACGGAGACCATCACCTTAAATATGGGGCCCCAGCACCCCAGTACCCACGGTGTTTTGAGGGTAATCCTGGAGATGGAAGGGGAGGTTATCACCAAGGCAACTCCGGTGATGGGTTATCTCCATCGAGGTATTGAAAAGATAGCAGAAAACAAGACCTATCATCAGTTCATAACCCTGACCGATCGATTAGACTATACCTCACCCTTTATCAATAATCTTGCTTATGTTCTCGCAGTGGAGAAGCTCTTGGATCTGGAAATACCGCTGAGAGCCCAGTATATCAGGGTAATGTTGTCAGAGATTACCAGGATTCAGAGCCACTTAATATGGTTGGGAACCCATGCCCTGGATATAGGGGCCATGTCTCCTCTCCTGTATACCTTCCGGGAGAGGGAAGAAACATTGGATATGTTTGAGATGGTTGGCGGAGCGCGCATGAATCAGAGTTATTTCCGTATTGGGGGACTGGCAGGAGATCTTCCCGATGGGTTTTTGGAGAAGGTGAAGGCGTTTTGCGACCTGCTCCCTTCACGCATTGATGGCTATGAGACATTATTAACCGAAAATATAATCTGGCTGGAGCGGACTAAAGGAGTTGGGGTAATCTCGGCAGAAGAGGGTATTGAGCTGGGTCTTTCCGGTCCCTGCCTCAGAGGATGTGGGGTTAAATGGGACTTAAGAAAAGCGAACCCCTATTCATCTTATGACCACTTTGATTTTGAGATTCCCACAGGTGAAAAGGGTGATAGCTATGATCGTTACCTGGTGAGAATGGAAGAAATGCGCCAGAGTAATCGTATCGTTAAGCAGGTTTTGGACAAACTCCCATCAGGAGAAATCAATGCCTGTAATCCCAAGGTGGTTCCCCCTCTCAAAGAGAATGTCCAAAACAATGTGGAATCTTTAATCATTCACTTTCACTTGATGACAGAAGGGTTTGAAGTTCCCAAAGGTGAGGCTTACTGCAGTGTGGAATCGTCCAAAGGTGAACTGGGCTTCTATGTCGTAAGTGATGGGAGTAATAAACCTTACAGGATAAAGATCAGAACCCCCTCTTTTGTTAATATGGAATCGCTTTCTACTATGACAGAGGGAAGGATGATGGCTGATATGGTTACTGTTATTGGAAGTATTGACATTTGCCTGGGTGAAATAGATCGTTAGTAAGAGCGCTTGAGAAGAGGCCGATAATTTATGAAACTGGGAGAAATGAAGGATATTTTGAGTGCGGAGGTTCTGGTTGGCGATGAATGTATGGATATTGAAGTGAGGGATGCATTTGCTGCTGATTTATTAAGTGACGTCTTGGCATTTGCTAAGGAGGGGACGCTGCTCATAACCGGAATT
>WTBG01000290.1 GCA_013139225.1 Deltaproteobacteria bacterium | reverse complement strand
ATTAAATTTATCAATAGATCCATTTACCTGTTAGCTCCAAAGCACTATATTTGAATACCCCTATTTTAATAATCTAGTAAAACTAGAATTCCACCTCCCATGGTGGTTGATAAGGAAAGACATGGATAGCAGTAATTATATGAGAAAGAATAAATTAGTGGAATGGAACACCATAATGGACATAGTAAGAAAAGAGGTGGAACCTCGTGAGTACAACGGTGATGTGAATGGTGCCAAGCAAATCCTCAAACAACTACCACAAGAAGATGGTATTGTTTTAAAAAAATGGGCAGAGGTATTATTCAAAGAGGCACAGTTGAACATGGATATGGATATAGCCAAGGAGGCACTTTCGAAGGCTTCATCAGCCGAATCCGCATTTCTTCACGCAAAGTATAAACACAATGCGAAACAGCTTCAGATAAAAATCAAACAATGGTTAGAGCAAAATAGTACGTCTTCATAACCTCCCACTTTACGGTTTTCAAGCTGCAATAGATGTTACTGCAAATTCTGGCTTTTTGTGTCCAGCTTCATGATAATAACAAATATAAGTGCTGAAACAGTCATTGGATAAAAAAGATACTTTGTTGAAAAAATTTCTAGAACCCATCCTGTTAAAAGAGGACCTATAATACACCCCACACCATAGGCAAAACTAAAAGAAGCGTTGGCGGTTCCTATTTTCTCAGGGGAAATAAGATCTCCTATCAGGGCAAGTGCTACGGGATAAAGCGCACCTGCAACCAATCCCACACAAAAAGTTAAAAAACAGATCGCCCAGTAATTTTGAAGGAGATTAAAAAAAACTGTTACTGCAAAAAGTAAATAGCCACACATTCTTAAAACATAACGTTTCCCCAAGGAGTCGGCAATCTTACCAGCTGGAAAGGGAGAAATTGCCCCACCAACTGCAAAAAACGTAAAAACAATTCCCAGTGCAGCACCTCCAATTCCGATCTCATCCAGATATAATGATAAAAATGTCCCGATAGAAACTTCCACAATAGCATAACACATAGCAGCAGAAAGAGGTATTTTTAGGGAATTGATAAGTTTTAAAAATTCCCCTTCTGTTTTCTTCACTGGGACAGGGGTCTCTTCAAAACAGAAAGTCAACACTACGATAGCAATAAAGCAACTCAAAGCTGCAAAGATAAAGGGTGATACCATATTTAGAGAATAGAGCCAGGAGCCGATTCCAGGCCCTACAGCAAATCCTACAGCAAACACTACTCCATACAGCCCCATATTGGATCCCCTTTTTTCAGGGGAGGAGAGGATATTAATCGCTGCCTCTGTGGGAGCAAATAAAAACGCAGAACCAACCCCCTGAAATATCCGTATCAGATAAAATAGCTTTGGATCTGGCATAAAAGGCATTACAAAAATAGCCAAGCCAAAAACAAAAAGACCGACATTTATTATTTTCTTTGATCCCACACGTTCAATCCATCGACCCAAAAGGGACGTGGTAATTGTGAAGGATAAAAAGTATGTGGTTGCAATCTGTCCTATAGTTGCCGAAGAAGCACCCATGCCCTTAAGCAAAAGGGGGATTAAAGGAGCCACAAAGCTCATCCCAAAAGCAAGAAGAAAAACAGTCAAAAGTATCGGTAAAAGTCCTTTGTCCATTTAAGTCTCAATATTTCAAAACTATCTTTTCACCCATTTTGCGGAGAAGTACTAATATTAGACGACAATCTCTTATCAATCATCGCATTTATAACTCAAGATCTCTCGCAGCTCTTCGTTTGGTTATCTTTTGGGGAACCTTATCAAAATATTTGTGGTGTAGCAATGAATTTAGTCAGCAATTCTGTACACTGTGGATTATTCATAAACAATAAAAATACATTGCCTGGCCCTCATCTTCTGAATTCCGTAATTCCATTCCTATTGACACACGAAAACCTTTATCCTATACTGTCCACTGCTGAAAGGAAGTTCTATTATATTAACAATCTAAAAATTTAAAACAAAGTGTTTGTGCGGTCAAATTGCAAAGGGGGTTTTTATGAATGTTTTAATAGTTGGTGCAACAGGTGATGTAGGCAGTGAAGCAGCAAAATGTGCCGTAGAAAAAGGGCATCGTGTCAGAGCATTGGTCAGAAACACGTCAAACAGGGAGAAACTTGCAGAGGCAAAAGACAAGATAGAATTCTCTGAAGGGGACATTCTCGACAAGGCCTCTCTTGAACTCGCAATGGAGGGAACGGAGGCATTGGTCATCTCAATTCGCCTCACTCCGGGAGAGCAAAAGAAGGGGCTCACTTATAAAGATGTCGAACTGAGTGGAGTAAAGAACCTTGTAGAAGTTGCCAGACAAAAGGGGATAAAAAAAATAATCCACGTGTCAGCAGATGGCGTTGGTCCAGAATGTGTATCTGATATGTACCAGTCCAAGCATCAGGCTGAGGAGGCAATCAGAAATTCAGGGATTGATTATACCATTTTTAAGCCATCAGGAATGTTTAAGGACTTCAATTTTTTTCACATTCCCAATGTATTAAAAATGGGGGAAACCAGCATGTGGCCTTTCGGTCCCATCGAGTTTCACATGAGTCCTTTATCACACATTGATCTCGCAAAATGCATGATAGATGCACTCAGCAATCCAGCAGCATCGAATAAAACTCTGGGAATAGGTGGACCCGATTGCATTACGCAGGGAGAACTCCTTAACATGATTGTAAAAGAAGCAGGAATAAAAGCCAACTATACCCAGGGCATTTCAAAGGAACAACTGATAGAAATGGTTAAAAGCAATCCACAGAAATCATTCTTCACTGCTGAGCAAATTAAGGATTTTATCAATGATTCAAAGCTTGACCATGCAGTAATTAAAGAAATATTCGGGATAGAGTTTCAACACGTTGAGGACTTCCTCAAGAAATCTGTTCCAATAGTAAAAGCTTCAATGGCAAAGCAGGAGAAATAAGATGGCAAAGTCCGATCTTTCTTCGTTTGGCAAGAAGATTCGCGCTGTAGAAAAGGACTTCACAAAAGGGCTAATTAAATGGAGAATCAAACGAGGAGGTCTGCCGCCTGCGGATGAAGAGACTCTGGACAAAAGCTCGGAAAGGGTTGTGGATGAAGCACACAGAATTGTTAAAAAACGTGGCAAGACCGTCTTAGAAGAACTAAAACAGGCCAAGAAAGAATTCATGAAGGCATACCGAGAAGAAGATAAAGAGTAGGAAATATCTAAATTGCAAGCTTTATAGCCAATCCCGCTGTTCCTTTCATTCTCTTCGGTTTCTGATCTGGTGTTCCAAATCCTTTGATCCAGGTGATCTTCCACTTTTCATCTCCTGTCAAAAACACAAGGTCTTTGCAGAGCTGATCTACACAAATGCCCATCCCCTCCAGAGATGGTACTTTTAGTTTGGGGGCTTTGCATTTTCCTCCACCTTCACAAACCTCAGGATAACAGGCGAAGCAGGGGCCTCCACCAAACTTCTGAACCACTGTCCCTTTTCCCAGAAACGAGTTAATTTCGTCGGCAAGACGATTGAGTACACGAAATTGCCCGCTGGGGTCTCCGGAGCTAAACATAGAACCTGGCTTGCTCTGTAAAACAATGAACATATCTGCTTTATCCAACAAAGATTGTACCTTCTCTGCTTTGGGATTGAAAGGAGGACAGCAGGAGAAAGCTCCAACCCCAGCGCATCGACTAAAACTGCCTTCCCCCGATCCATAAAAGGTCCAGTGAGGAAGGTAACACATGTCTTGAATCCGACTATCTACCACAACGATTTGAGGTGGAACAATTGACAGACGAGCAATCCTTTTGGCCCAGGGAATATCATAGGCATGAATGTGTTCAAGGCAGATGATCTCATTTAAGCGTGGAAAACGCTTTAGAAGTCTGAGTTGCTCATTAAAGAGTTGTTTTTTATCTTCCTGACTGTACTTTTTCCCGGTCAAATTATCTCTGACGATGGACTGGGCAATGTTTTCTATCGAGTAATTGGTTACATATTTTCTTTTTACCATTTCTTTTCCTCCCAAGTAAAAGCAAATTAGCCATTTAAGTTAAAAATATTTCTGCCTCTCTTTAGCCTCAATCTCCCACTCTAATCTCCCTTCTATGGTTTATTAAATCTAATTGCGAAAGCTTCCAGCCGATGACGTCTATTTGACGAAATTGATCTGGTATATGGAGAAGAGTAGCCATAAATTTCAGTCTGTTGGATAGGAGGTTTCATTATTATTCCATGTGCCCCTATTGACATAGCCTTCTTCTTAAGAGCAGAAAACAGTTTCTCCTCCTCTCCATAATCTTCAGAGATTATCATTCCAATAACTGCATACGAGAAATCCGGTTTCTCCCAATAAACCTTTAACGCATTAGTTGGAGCATACACGTGTGTTTCATCTGTTGGTAGATAACTGACACTCACACAACCTGATAATAAGAAAGCTATTATTGCAACTACTGTTATCAAGGTGAACTTCATGTAATCTCTCCTGCTCATTGAAGCAATTAAATAACTATACACCATCTTTACAGTGAAATCAATTTCTCCCCTTGTGTCATCCTTTACCCCTTGCCCATTGTGTGGTATTAGTAACAGTATTAACTCAAAAAACCCTAATTCCCTTTTTCTCCATGACATTATTATTTTTCTACCTTTATGACTAAATATCGAATTCAAAAAGTAGAACAGGAAAACATCCATTATTTGCACAAAGGAAGTGGAGCGCCTTTGGTTTTCTTGCACGGATTTGGTTGCAGCCCCTCTTATTATTTACCATTATTAAATCATTTGGCTAATAAATTTGAAATTATTGCCCCTAAGATGTTCGGGATTAATTACTTGAAGAAACAACCTGCTTCGATCAATGAATATGCAGAATTAGTTTTGGGCTTCTGTTCATCTCTCGGAGTAGAGCTTTACTGTATGGTGGGTCATTCGCTGGGCAGCATCGTTGCTTTTAAAACAGGAGATATCTTGTCTGAGTACTTTTATCTGGTTGGTATGAATCCCGTTTTACCGGTAGACTATGACCTTTTAGGATTCACAGCGAGAGCGATTTATAAAAACATAAGAGAATCTCTCGGTATCACAGGAGGGTTTAGGGCTGTACTATTTGGCAATACTATTTTACTACCTGCCCTTTTTAATCTGCTAAAAAATATGTCTGCTTCAATTGATACAGTCAAGGACATCCGCAGTTTCACGTATAATGATATGAATGTCACTCAACCCACCTTAATTCTCTATGGCGAGAAAGACGAATTTTTCAACTTGGATGACAGGGTCAATGAACAAATAAAATGTTCTTTCGCCCACTTAACCATAAAGAGATTAAACAAATTAAATCACGACTGGCCAATTTTTCACCCAAAACTGGCTGCTCAGGAAATTAGTGACTTTATAATATAGTTACCAATGCAATTATTCCCCCTCACTCTTACCCAAACCATAACTCTAAGACCTGTATATTCTCAGATTGTCTCATAATAAAAATTTACTTCAGATTACAAGACATCTTTCCGATAAAATCTATAAATTTTGTTATGTCAATGGTGAGGACAGAATAGATTAGCTATTGTAACAGCATTTTGAAATGTACCATGAAGTGAGAGGAGATAATCATGATAAAATTAAGGGTTCAGGGAAATCACATTTGCGCTGGTACTCGTACAATCGGCCATGTTCAAGGAGACTACATTTACAGTTGCAATAATCTCCCAATTGTTCACGTTAAAGGAAACTATTTCTACGGTGGCAATGATCTTCCCGTTGGTCATGTTCAAGGGAATTACATTTACGGTGGAAATAATTCTCTCATTGGAACAATGGCAAAGGCTCAAAGTTTAATTGACGGAGGAGAGGAATATCCCAAAAACATACTGGCAGCTATATATCTCCTGTTCAGGAAATAGTTGAGGGACTGCCACCATCCAATTTTTCAAGAAGTATATACACCTATGCATTAGGTACCAAGAGTACCTGCCCTACCGCAAGCCTTGTGGTTCTTAGCTGGTTAAGAGATTGAATGGATTTTGTTGTTGTCCTGAACCTTTTAGCTATTTTCCATAGCGAATCTCCTTTTCTAACCACATACTCTGTTAAATTGCCCTCAAGTTTTGTTGAACGAATTGAAGATCG
>WTBG01000278.1 GCA_013139225.1 Deltaproteobacteria bacterium | reverse complement strand
AGCGCAACCGAATAACGAGTGACTTTTTTATCTAGTATCATTTCAGTAGTATGATCTGGGGAGAGCATGACAAAAAAGAAGTCACTACAACCGCGGGCAACAGAAAAGAAGGGCAAAGAACCAGTGGCAAAGCTTAAGAAGCGCGGCAATGAAACCGCCGAGAGCATGGCTGCACGCCAACGCGACATTTCAGTGTCGGAATTCTTTGCCAAAAATCGTCACCTGCTGGGTTTTGACAATCCGCGCAAGGCACTGCTGACTGCAATCAAAGAAGCAGTTGATAATTCATTGGATGCTTGTGAGGAAGCAGGAATCCTGCCTGATATTACCATCGAGGTTGAGGAGCTTCAAAATGACCGCTTTCGGATCGTAATCGAGGATAACGGCCCTGGTATCGTCAAGCGCCAGATTCCCAATATCTTCGGGAAACTTCTCTATGGATCAAAGTTTCATCGCCTAAAAATGAGCAGAGGACAGCAAGGGATCGGGATAAGTGCTGCCGGCATGTATGGCATGCTTACCACCGGGAAACCAGTCGAAATTATAAGTCGTACGAATAAAAACAGGCCAGCACACCTTTTCAAACTCCAGATAGATACTAAGAGGAATAAACCTGAGATTATCAGCGACTTGGAGGTGGATTGGGATGTATCGCACGGTACGCGCGTCAGCATTGAACTGGAAGGCAAGCACACCCGTGGTAAACAGTCAGTAGATGAATATCTCCAGCAGACTGCCATCGCCAACCCTCACGTACAGATGTTGTACAAAGAACCGGGAGGTCAGGCTATTACCTACAAGAGGTCAAGCAGTGAACTTCCGATGCATACCAGCGAAATCAAACCTCATCCCTATGGTGTGGAGCTTGGGGTGCTCCAGACAATGTTGAAGGATAGCAAAGCACGAAGTATCTCTGCTTTCCTGCAGAGCGAATTTTCGCGAGTATCGCAGCGTGTTGCAGAAGAAATCTGTACTAATGCCGAAATTTCATCCAAAGCTTATACTTCGCGTATCGGTCGTCATGATGTAGAAAAACTGATGCAGGGAATTACCAGCACCAAGATTATGAACCCGCCCACCAACTGCGTTGCTCCCATTGGAGAGGAACAGCTTGGGATGGGACTTGAATCGGTCATGCCGGCTGAATTTTATACCTCCACTACCCGGCCTCCGGCAGTCTACCGGGGCAATCCATTTATTATAGAAGCAGCTCTTGCCTATGGCGGGGAAGGGCGGGATGCAGATACACCGGCGCGAGTACTGCGATTTGCCAATCGCGTTCCGTTGCTCTATCAGCAGGGAGGCTGCTGTGCCTATCAGTCAGTGGTGCAGACCAACTGGCGTAACTACGGTTTGACCCAGCCGCGCGGTGCGCTCCCATCAGGTCCTCTTACTATAGTAGTACACATGGCTTCGGTCTGGGTTCCATTTACCAGTGAATCAAAAGAGGCCATAGCAGGATATCCTGAGATTGAAGAACAGATTGTGAGGGCATTACAGGAATGTGGTCGCAAGCTGAAAATTTTTCTCTCCCGGCGCAAACGGGAGGCGGAAGCTCAACAAAAGCAGGATTACATTGAAACTTACATCCCTCATATTGGCATTGGTCTTAAAGAACTACTCGGTTTCTCGGAACGGGAGGAAAAAAAGGTAGTAGAGAAATTGACTGGTTTACTAGAGCGTCACCGAAGTTAATAAAGTGAATCCGTAATTTTGAATCGCACAACGCATTTTATATATCACAGACCACAGAAATTCAAGGAGAGTAATGGCCAGAAAAACAGCAAAAAAAACAGCCACAAAACGGTCTGCAGAAGTTACCACCAGATCGAAAAAGAAAGCTCAGCAGCCTGACCTCTCGCGTTCACCTGCCATGAAGAAGCTGATTACACAGGCAAAAGATATCCATAGTGACATAAAGAGTGGGAGACGGCCATCCTTAAGGGTACCGATCCGCAGCCTTTCAAATGTTTCTTTCTCAACACGCAAGGGTTTTTTCGCAATCGGCAAGAAAGTAAGTAAGCGAACACTCTCTTACCAGACCATAAAGCCATTTGCCCAGACGGTGCGTATGATGGCTTTTGCTAAACACTTAATTGAAACTGATGACTTTGCCTCCAAACGTGAGGTCTACTACACTTCCAAAGGCTCTGCAAAGCGTGGCTCAGAGGCCGGCAGGGCAGGATGGGGCCCTGCTGCCTTTAAAGAGCAGCCTGAGTCAGACGCCATCATGGATGATATGGAGGCGATGGTTGCTGTAAATCGTGAGCAGCTCGGCTTTATCCCTGCTGAGCAGAACGGTTCGGTTGCTGGTGAACTGATTGTCATTGACATCGATCCCGCTACGGGCAGAAGGATTGAAATTGACTGCACGGCCTTTGGAAGGGGAAGTTACTCAATTCCTTCCCGTGTTGAGGGACTTAAGTTCCGCACCAAGGCAAAATTTGTTCTTGCTGTTGAGACTGCTGCCCTTTTTGAGCGGTTGAATGGCCACGCTTACTGGAGGGACAGTAAATGTATAATTGTGGCGATGGGCGGTGTGCCAACCCGTGCAAACCGACGTTTTGTGCGTCTTTTGTCTGACTCCTGTAAGCTGCCTGTGTATATCTTTACTGATGGGGATCCATATGGTTATGGCAATATTTACCGTACCATGAAGGTCGGCTCAGGCAATGCCGCCCACATCAACGAGTTTTTTTGTGTGCCCCATGCAAAGCTGATCGGTGTTACACCTCAGGATATTAAGGACTATAATCTGCCCACACATCCCCTGGAGGACAAGGATAAAAAACGTGCCCAGGATGCTATTAAGAATGATCCTTTTTTCAAGAACAATAAACAATGGGTGCAGGCACTGCAGGAGATGGTCAAGATGGGGGTTCGTGTTGAACAGCAGGCCTTTGCTGCACGGGGTCTGAACTACGTGATGGAAACATACCTGCCGGAAAAATTGCGCAATCCAGGAAAGATGCTGCCATAAAAGCTTAAAACTGTCTTTTCACCATCAAAAAAGTATTTTTAAGACATAAAATCAACCTGTTTCTGGAGTCTTTTACAGTTTTAACAAATAGTTAGCTTGGTCCGACCCCAACACAACACGCAACACCCAGAGTTGTCACCCTTCTGTGATACTATTTGTTGGTTTTAATTAGAAGGTGAGGCAAGAGAGGACTTTATTAATTAAACGGAACTATGTTTGAAATAACATTAAAGGCCAAACGGAGACCCCTACCCTAATTTAATGTTAAAAAAACCTTGACATTAAGTTAACAAAATGTTAACTTTTTATAGAAGAGGCAAATGTGACATTGCAGTCTATATCAAAAATTGATGCTAAAAGGATAAAAGAAACTATCCTAAAAATTGCTAACAGTGGGGGCTTAGTTTTAACTGACCATGTAGAGCAAAAGATGAGTGAGAGAAATTTTACTATTAGGGATGTGATAAATGTTTTACTAAATGGGAGGTTAAAGAAAAAAAGGGGATTCGACGAAGAATATCAAGAGTGGAAGTATTCAATTGTGGGAAGAGACATTGACGGCACAAAACTCTCAATAGTTTTTACAATTAACGAACTTGAAAGATTATTGGTTCTAATCACAGGAATGAGAGGATAAAAAATGATTTGTCCAGAATGTAGCAAAAAAATGAAGAAGATCAAAGGAAGACATCATTATAAAGAATCTGGTTTGGATAACGTGGTTTTGGTAAACATCCCTTTTTATTTCTGCAAATGCGGTAAGAAATTTCCAATAATCCCAAATATTCTTAATTTGCATAGCTTAATTTCAGCTTTAATCATCAAAAATCCTGAGCCTTTAAATGGTAAAGAACTAAGGTTTTTAAGAAAAGAAATAGGCTTGAAGGCAAAAGATTTTGCAAGGTTACTCGGCGTTTCAAAGGTTACAGTTTCCAGATGGGAAAATGATAATGAATCTATAGGTATTACCAGCGACAAATTGATCCGATTAATATTCATTCAAAAAAAAGAAGAGGAAGAAGACCAGCATTTTAAAATAGCACTGGAACATATAGCCTCGGTAAAGAAAAAAGGGGTTAAAAAAGCTCCCAAAATTGAGATTCCAATGAAAGATATTTTAAGATATGAAAGTTTCGGAGCTAGCCTAGCAGTAGCATAAAAAAGTCTCTAAGCAGTGCTTTCCACCCCTACCTCAACCATGTCATTGTCAAGCATTACTCAGGTTCATGGCATCTACATAACTACACATAAAGGCATAAGAAAATAAATATCACCGCTTAGTATAATTGATTATTAAATTGTTCTCGGAATCAACGTTCAACAAAAATAATTTTAATTGTATAAAAAAACCACTCAAAATGTGCCATATTGCCTCCAACGTAACCTAGGTGTTCAGTTGGGGGCTTTTTCATTTCGTCACTCAGGGCACCCCTTTTTCTAAAGATGTAACAAAGGAATTAATACTTTTCCAGATCCTTTTAGGTAGAACAGAAAAATGAAACATCTAATTCTAAAAATCTATCTAATCAATTAGGAGGAAATAAATATGTCAGATTATGCGTACAGAAGGAGAAAAAGAACCAAGTTTTTTCATCATTGTTACAATAATAGAAATTTTAAGACATTACCTCATGCTATTGATCCTGAAGACGTAAGCCCTTTACTCTTTGTTATTAAGAAAATACGAGATAAAGCTTTAATTTTGCTACTATTAAGGACAGGTATGAGGATTGGAGAACTCTTGCATACCAGAGTTGATGATATCCAACTGAAAGAAAGGAAGATAATTATTCTAGAAAGTGAAAAAAATAGAATTGGAAGAGTGGTTTACTTTAGTGATGATGCACAAAAGGTTTTAAAGGCGTGGCTTAAGAAAAGAGATCCATCTCAACAATATCTATTTTATGGGAGAAGAAAAGACTTTATGGCCTATGCAAGTACAAGAGCAATTTTTTCGAAATATCTAGAAAAGGCCGGATTATACAACAAAAGTTATACTTTGCATTGTTTGAGGCATACTTATGCAAGTGAGCTATTAAGCGCTGGTATGTCTTTAGAGTCACTTCAACAATTACTAGGACATAGTAGTGTGGAAGTGACCCGCCGTTATGCTAGATTGACAGATAAAAGCCTTGAAAATGACTATTTCAGAGCAATGTCGCTCATAGAAAGGGGGGAGATCCATGGACATTACCAATTCAATTCCTAATTATATGCGTTTTCTAAAAAGACTGAATTACTCAACACACACTATTAGAAACTATTTTTATGTACTAAAAAATTTCGCTATGTGGTTGGAGCAGCCAATTGAAAGAGTACAGAGTGAGAATATATTAGAATATGTTGATTTTCTATTAGATAAAGGGCTGATTCCAAAAACAATCAATTGCTATTTGGATATTATCCATGGTTTTTATGAACACCTTTATTACGAGGAAAAGAAAAAGGTTATTAACCCAGTAAAACCTGGTTATGCTTTACGTATACCAAGGCCACTGCCAAGGTCTTTAAAAGAAGAAGATGTCGAAAAACTATTTGGTGTAATAAATAAACTTCGTGATCAAGCAATGTTTCGGTTAATGCTTCGATGTGGGCTACGAGTTGAAGAGGTAGCGAATTTGACTGTTGGTGCAATAGATTTTCCACGCAGAAAAATAACCGTGAAAAATGGGAAATGGGGGAGAGATCGAATTGTTTTCATTAGCAACGATGCCCATGCTGCATTGCTTGCCTATTTTGCGGTGAGACCTGTAGTCAAAGAAAAGAAGCTCTTCCTAGTGGAGAAGGGATCTTATCGAGGGAAACCAATATCAGTTTGTGGTATCCAGAAGCGAATCGAGTACTATGCTCGAAAGGCCAGTATTAACTGCTCTTGTCACTGTCTGAGGCATACTATGGCCAACCTATTATTAAATGCTGATGCAAAACCTACTACGATTCAAGAGATTTTAGGTCATGATTGCACGGAGAGTATCCAAAGGTATTGTAAAGCTTCAAACCCAAAAGTGCGGAGAGACTATTTTAGAGCAATGGAGATAGTAATGCAAAGAACTACACCAGGGAAATCTGAGCCTCATTAATCTATAAGATACATCTGCAAATGTTAAGAATTTAGATCTTTCAATAGTTGAGAAGCATGGTAGTAGTGTTGATTTTCAGTGAGCAAATTGGAGGCACAAGATCTAGGAGGAGTAACCGGCTAGCATAACTGGAGGGAAAAGGCTCGAGCATTTTCCCTCCCGAGTTCATGCTATTGTTAGCTGCTTGAAAATATCGGACTGTTATGGAGTCACGATATTGAACCAAAACTCGAAATTATCCAGCATCCCCTGAAGCTCTTTGAATTTTCCTTGAGTTCCTTCGACTTTAATATCACCGGCTTTCAACGCTTTGTCGATTGTTGTGACCCCAAGCATAATGTCGTTGACGGTTTTACGAGTCGTGGAGATTGTCGTATCGGCATCATCCGCGTTACCTCTTCGATTATTGAGCGTGGAATTTTCAAGGAATACCGTATAGAGTTCATTGACATCCAAGAAAACAAAATTAATTTTCAACTTCTTACCCGCTGCTTTTTCAGGATTCAAGCGAACGGCCATGTAGTCCAACATCATTTCAATAGACATATTTTGAATTACATCAGGACTGGCCGTATTGGGAGTCGCGACAGGGTGAACGCCTTCACGAAGTTCTCTTGCGCCTGAGAGGTAGAAATTTCTCCAGGGGCCGGACTCTGCGGCATAACCAAGCTGTTCGAGCGCGTCGGCGAGTTGGTTTTTGGCTTCCTGGTTATCAGGATCGGCATAGACAACCCGGTCAAGCACTTCGGCGACCCATCGGTACTCACCTTTTGAAAAATCTTTCTTTGCCATAGCTATAATCTTTTCGGCACCGCCCATGTACTCCACGTACTTTTTTGCCACCGGTTCTGGAGAAAGCCGGTGTAGATGAGA
>WTBG01000117.1 GCA_013139225.1 Deltaproteobacteria bacterium | reverse complement strand
TGATATCATTACAAAGCTCAATACACTCATCGCAAATGTAGACTGAAGGGCCTGCAACAAGTTTCTTTATTTCATCTTTATTCTTTCCACAAAATGAGCATAGTAGATCACCATTATTAGGACCTTTTCTTTTCACCGTTCCCCCTTTTCCCCCATTTACCTTTTATCTTTGCTTCAATCTTCTGCGTTTTTTCTGCTTTAGCAATAACATCATCGATGATCCCATATTCCTTTGCCTGTTGCCCGTCCATGAAAAAATCTCTATCGGTATCTTTCTGTATCTTTTCCCGGGGCTGATTGGTGTGTTTTACCAATATAGAATCGAGTTCTTCTCGCATCCGCAAGATTTCCTTAGCATGAATATCAATATCAGATGCCTGACCCTGGAAACCGCCTAAGAGCTGATGAATTAATATCCGAGAATGAGGCAATGCAAATCTTTTCCCATTTGCCCCTGCAGCTAAAAGAAGTGCTGCCATACTGGAAGCCTGCCCCATACATAAGGTAGAAACATCAGGTTTTATATACTGCATGGTATCATAAATAGCAAGGCCTGCAGTTACAACTCCACCGGCAGAATTTAGATAAAGATGAATGTCTTTATCAGGATCCTCAGACTCCAGAAAAAGCATCTGGGCAATCAGGATATTTGCAACATCATCGTTAATTACATTACTCAAGAAGATAATCCGATCTTTTAGAAGACGCGAGTAAATATCGTAGGCTCTTTCTCCTCGATTGGTCTGTTCTACTACCATAGGAATTAAGATCATTTAAGAGCTCCCTTTAAGATCCCATTTTAGTCAGTTACTTTGATTGTAGTATTTTCTAGTAAAGAATCAAGATTTTATTTTTAATTTTGGTAAATATTCTAGAAAGGCTGGAGTTGAATGGCTCCTGTCTCTTTCTATTGTAGCTGCCAATATATAGTAAGTCAGGCATTATGTAAAAAAGTTGATGCCACTACCATAAACGCCAGTACTCAGGATCCGGAATAGTATTCAATGATACAAAATCAAATAGAAACTCAAAAAATGACGACCTGAAATTTATGTTGTGTACATGAACCCAGGGTACATAATTACCTGAGACCCCCTGTGGGGATGGTCACCCCCAATCTCAGTGACCACAGAGTGTCTATAAGATGTCCAAACAGGTCAAAAAATATCAAAAAGGATGGTAAAGGATAAAAGTGCTAGAAGCTCAAATAAGGAGTTAGGAAGATATCTTAAGGTTATTAATAACTTCCTAAAACCCCCCAGATCGCTCTCTCACGCCGAAAACGCTGGTTCGAGTCCCGTTGGGATCACCAGTTACATAAAGAAGAGATTAGAAATTTCTCTAGTCTCCTTATTTGCTTAAATAAGTGTCAGCTTCCATGATAAGTTGGGGAGATGTATTGACATCATAAATATTTTATGGTTTGATGAGTTAATTGATTGAGTACTGGTGTTTTTCGGGAAAACGATGCTTTGATTTTACATTCGAAGGAATAATGCAAGAAAGAAGAAAATTTACCAGAAGTACTTTACCACAAAAAGCCAAATTTTTCGGAGCAAAAGGATGGGAAGATTGTATTATTACTGAAGTGAGCCGAAAAGGGTTAGGAGTAAAATTTTATACACGCGAAAAAATCAATGAAGGCTCAATTATTCACTTAAAAGTATTGGTCCCTACAGAATCAAAACCTGTTATGGTAAAAGGATTATTAAGATGGATTAAGAAAAAGGAAGAATATTTTATTGGTGGTATTGAATGGTATCACATTGACAAGGAAGCTAAGTCTCCAAAATAAAAAAATGGCAACCATTATCTGGCTGCCATTGCTTCGTTAGAGCACTGTAACATTTACTGCTTGAGGACCTTTGGGTCCATCTTGTACCTCAAATTCTACATTTTGACCTTCTTGCAGATTTTTGAAGCCACTACTCTGGATGGCAGTGTAATGTACGAATACATCATCACCATCCTCTCGTGACAAGAACCCAAAACCCTTTCTCTCGTTAAACCATTTCACGGTTCCTTTAACCATACTTGTAACACCTCCTTTCTTTACAGATTCATTTGAAGCTATTTACTCTTAATCCTTCACTGTAAGAAAGGAAAAGGTTTTACAGAAACCGTGTTTTCTTCTTTCTAACAACAACAATTAAAGCAATATAACTGCAAACAATTTCTGCCTGTATATCACAATGTTCTGTATACGTCAACTACCATTTTCTTGCTACTCAAAGCAACTTGTGTGCCATCTCCTTTGATGCAGTTATCTTTGCAAATGCCTTCTTTATCTTTGACCTAGAAGATATTCTTACTACTAATTCAGAGGAATAAGGATTTTGAGTGCATTCTGGCTCGTCAATTATATGACATTGCTACAAAACAATGACGAAATCGAGGGGAGGGGAATGCTTTTCATAAAGGCGTACCTTTTGGGATTGATAGAAGGTAGCTGAAAAAACTTTTTTTATTTCTAACGGGGTTTACCTAGAGATTATTCTATGCTATAAACAATCTACTGTTAGCGACAATATAAAACGAAAGGAGAATGCTATGGCAGAATTGAGGACTCAATCAAAATTTCTAGACAAATTGAAGATAGAGGAGCTTTTAAAATCAAAAAGGGATGGGGTACTGAGTTTAACCGATGGCCAATCGGCTTATGGAGTTCCTTTGACTTATATGACTTACTATGATGCTACCCTCTATCTCGGGATGAACCCAAGTGGGAGAAAATATGAATACCTTAAGAATTGTAAAAACGCTTGTTTCACAATATACCAGACTTTTCAATCACCCGGAGACCCACAAAGGATGGGGTGGTGGAGTATAATTTTAGATGGAGAACTTTCTCAAATCACTGATCCTGAAGAGATTAAAGCGATAGCAGAAATGATGGATAAGCAAGGACTGTTTCCCCCCGGCCTAAAGGAGAAGTTTCTAGGTGCTATCCTGAAAGATCCTGATAAATCAAATTTCTTCAAGATGAAGATCACGAACTTCGGAGGCAAGGAATTGCCGCAATATCGTCCTGAAGATGAAGTTAAATGATATATGCGGCAGAAGAACAGGTTTAAAAAATATCAAAATGGGTGGTGACCAATTGAAGATCCTGACTCCTACTTGTATTGGATCAATCTATCTAGTTCAATACTTACTCCAGATGACCATTGATCCCAAATAATTATTAATCCACCTAGCAACATGTTTAAGTCTTCAATAGCAGCGAGGGATATCTCATTAGATTCTTCTTTGGTTAGGTCTTTTAGGGCCATTTCCAGTTTACCCATTAATCGCTTAATCCCTCTCGTTCTTTTTAAGCAGAGGTCAACTTCATCCATAAACTTTGTTGCTACGCTTTGTTTTTTGTTTGTCATTAGTCTTCCTCTTCTCCTGTCAAATATGTTTTAGCGTACAAACTTACAGGAAACTTCCCATAAACTTTCCCAGATAATAGGCAGACGTCTTATCAACTGCTTCAAATTGGATCCCGAACCCCTCTCTATGCTTCCCCCTGTGTTTTACTATCCCAGAAGCTAATACCGGTTCGTTTACTCCTGGAATCTCAAATTTGAGAGTTAACCTTGCTGCCATTGACAAGAAATCAAACTCATCAGATCTTTCAATAAGACAACCACCAAGAGAAATATTCCTGGTCCACCCAGTTTTAAAGGTAGTAAAATCTTGAACTTTAACAGCAGTGTTGAGACGAGGATAACGTCTTTTTTCAAGCATTTATCGTTCCCTTTGATCCCTCCCCCGTTTATCGCTTCTTACACTTCTTTTGCTATTTTCAAGAATTCATCTACGGAAAGAGCAATCATTGTCTGGGAAGTAATGCGTCCCGTAGAACATATTTTCAGGATTGTTGCTGCTGCTGCTTTCTCATCCGGCATTTCCATGACAGTAACCACATCATACTCACCAACCAAACCATAAATGGAAAGCAGTTTCCCACCAGCACTGTTAATGACCTTTTTTACAAACTCAAAGCGTTTTGGTGTTTTTTTTATATCCATCAATCCGTCTTTTGTATATTTCCAAAGCGTGACATATGTTTGCATAACGTTATCTCCTTTTAAAAGTTAAGCTACCTCTTGAAAATTGTTTACTTCAAAAGCTATTCAGACATATTGTTTTTAATAAAGTTTATGGCATCTTGGACCGTTTGAATCTTCTCTGCGTCTTCATCCGGTATTTCTTTTCCAAACTCTTCCTCCAGCACCATTACCAACTCAACCAGATCAAGAGAATCAGCACCCAAATCATCCACGAAGGAAGCTTCAGGCACCACTTCATCCACACTTACTCCCAATTGCTCCACAACAATATTTTTTACTTGCTCCTCAATATCCATTTTCACATCACCTCCCTTTTTGACATTTGTTTAGCTTTTCTGCTTCTGCGTTTTCTCGATCTTTACCCAGGAATCACGTAATGACACTGTTCGATTGAATACCAGTATATCATCTGAAGAATCAACAGAATCGACACAAAAATACCCCTGTCTCTCGAACTGGTACCGACTTCCTGGTGCTGCACCTGCAAGACTTGGTTCAACACGACATGAAGTTAACCTCTGGAGTGAATCTGGGTTTAAATAAGATTTATAATCACCAGCATCCTTTGCTTCGCCCGGGTTCGCTTCGATGAAGAGATGATCGTATAAGCGCACCTCAGCTTTTAACGAATGAGCAGCAGAAACCCAGTGTAACGTTGCCTTGACCTTACGACCATCTGGAGAGTCACCACCACGTGTCTTGGGGTCATACGTACAATGCAGTTCAATGACTTCACCTGTTTTTTCATCTCTAACAACTCCTAGACAGGTAATATAATATGCATATCGCAGACGTACCTCACGACCGGGTGCCAAACGGAAGAACTTTTTGGGTGGATCATCACGAAAGTCTTCTCGCTCGATATACAACACCCGAGAAAAAGGAACTTTACGTGTACCCATATTTGGATCTTCAGGATTGTTTACAGCCTCTAGTTCTTCTACTTTATCTTCCGGATAGTTATCAATAATAACCTTGAGTGGACGCAATACACCCATCACACGCTGAGCACTTTTGTTCAGATCTTCACGAAGACAGTGCTCCAGCAGTGCTA
>WTBG01000317.1 GCA_013139225.1 Deltaproteobacteria bacterium | reverse complement strand
TCGAGCCTTTTCCCTCCAGTTATGCTAGCCGGTTACTCCTCCTAGATCTTGTGCCTCCAATTTGCTCACTGAAAATCAACACTACTACCATAATCCTACGTAAATTGAGTCCTGCCGATTCTTTACCATCCTGCAAAAATGTTACAATCAGCAACCCACCCTTCCTACTGCACAATACAAAAAGAATGTTGCACTCTGTATGCATGGATTGACGGATCGTTAGATACAAACTGTTGCGAGCTGATTAGCAGAAGGGTATCGTTAGAATTGCAAAAGTCTTCGGTTTTTTTTGGAATGAATAAGGTTAGCAAACTGTCATGTAAATTGTCAAGCAAGTCCTCAAAAGAGCGTGAATAGATTTCCCTCAGTCACAATGCTAAGTGGGTTTCTTTCATATTACAAGACTATCGAGATACAATCTTCAATATGAAGAAGATATTATAAAAGGTATTAGGGTTGAAAGGAATAAATGGAAGTTAGCTACCATTAATGTTAATATTGAGGAAAATGAAACTATCCTTAAGGAATTGGGTGTTGATTTCGAAGAGATAAAAGAGCGTGTTAAAAAACAAACGAGAAAAGGAAACAAGGACGGGACGTATATGAAAAAGGAAGCTAAGATAGATAAGGAAGAATTGGCACGTCAGTTATATTGGTCTTATCAAGGAAGAGCCCTGTATCAAAAGGAACTTAAAATATTAGGTGGGAAACCTGACCTAGAAGTGATGAAGAAACTTGGAATAAAAGAGAGAGACGAAAATAAGACGGAGAGTGGTTATTCAACCAATAAAGAGAGGTCGAGAAATGGATATAGGGAAAGATTAGATGCTGTTAATGTAAGGATTGGGCTTCGAGAGAAAAAATTATTGGAGTTAGGTGTTAACGGAGGGGAGATAAAAGAAATTGAGGAAAAAGCTATAAAGGGTTTTGAAGAACAAGACTCGAAACGAACCCCTTTTAGAAAGAAAAAACAGAAGTTTTTTAAACAGAAAACCCAGCGTCAGAGGGGCTAAGGTGAACACGATTTTTCAGTCTAGGGCATCCAATTTGAAAAATCACAAAAGGAGGATAGATTATGGGTCCTTTAGCAAAGATACACCAAGAAATCGTTGATGTCCTGAAAGAAAAATTCACCCTCGACCGGGTCCAGCTTAAGCATCGCCTGCCGGTGCGGCCCATACGTATGCTTGGCCTTATAGGGATGGATGGTGAGGTTTACAGCACTAATAAACTGCTTCGCGTCACTTGCCTTCGCATTTCACCGCCGGTCTTCATGAAGGTCTTTTCAACTTACATGTGTGCCAGGGTTGAGTATGACCTCCCTGCTTTTTTATGCGAGGTAGTTTACATGGGTAAAAATATAATGGTGATCCTTGATGTGCACCGAACCGCTGATGTTGCCGAGCTTGAACGAGATAAGCCCTTTTATGACACGCTCATGGATATCAGAGCCCGTTACAGTGATCTACTTGCCTTTCCGTTGGAGGCAAAAGGGAGCCTTGCCAGTTTTACGGACTTGGACTCACGGGCGGCCTGTCGGCTGAAAATAACCGGTGCGCATGAGGAGAGAGCCTTAGAGATGGTAAAGGAATATCTTGATGCTTACGCAGAATACGTGACCCGGAGCTTGGCGCTTGAAGGTGATGCTCTTGCCACTGCAAGGGAAAATTTAGAACGCTATCTTGAAAAGGTGGAGGAGGAGGACCCGGGAGTTAAAGGGAATAAAATATTTTTCGGCAAGAAGGAAGGCGTTGCACGTGCCCTTGATATGTTTTTCGGAGTATAAAATAATGCTTAAGCATTTACGATATCAGTGTGCTAATATGAAATCTGTCAATAAATGGTTGTGATAACTATAGCGAATTGCACTGTTTTTGACGGCATTACCAAATCATGTTAGTTTTATTATGCTATATAGAAGAAGGAAAATTTAAGAAGCTGTTATCACAAAAGAAAATCAATGGGGCAGGATCAAAATTGGCTCTGCCTTTTTCTTGAGTTCATCAATATGTTGTGTGTGCCCATTTCAGATAAAAACTCGAACATACTACCATTAAGGACACCGTACAGGAAGCCTAAATTATTAACACTACGTTGAGTATCTTACAGTAAATACCTATCTGAAGACGACCTCAGATAATGGCAAATCTTCACTTCTTACATAAATCACAATCTGAGGTTCTCCGTGCTACTCAAAATATTGCGGCCATTTTTATTTGACATACAATAAAAACTTTCCTATACTTGCCCCGTTAATTAGGTATTACTATCAATCAAATGCAAATGTAGTGGCTGTTCAAAGATGTATTTGGCGTTATTGCATTTAACGTCAGTTTCTATTGCTTCCCCTCGCAGAAAACTGCAAGGAATTAACTCGTAACTTTTTATTGTCAAACAACTTAAAGGAGTTCGTTATGAAAAAAACAACAATTTTCATTGCAGCATTTCTTGCCCTGCTTTTTATCGGCCTGCTGAGTCATGAAACAGCCCTGGCAAAAGAGCAGACAACCTGTCCCATAATGGGTGGTAAGATTGATAAGACGGTTTATGCCGATCATGATGGCAAACGGGTGTACTTCTGCTGTGCCGGATGTATCGACCCCTTTAAGAAAGAACCGGCAAAACATATTAAGAAACTTGAAGGCGAAGGAGTCGAACTGGCAAAGGCTCCTGCCACAAAAGAGAAGCAGAAGAAACAGCATAAAGATGATCATGCTGGACATAATCATTAAAAGGTGGGATCATTTTTCTCCTCTTTTTATCCTTGATATGTTTATGTCTTACGCCTCCAGATTAGCCTAAAAGTTATTATAAGAAAGTTCCCATGTATTATATTGCAATCGAGGTTGCAGTCCTATGGTGACAGCGATGTAGATAACAAATACGGAAGTATTATGAAGAAGATAAAACATATAATCCTCTGTTTGGCTACGCTAATCGCAGGATTCCTTATCCTAGAAAACCCGGTTTTTGCTGAACGGGACGGTGAGCTCCTGGATGTTAACGCAACCTCACCCACTTTTAACCAGTATATCCTACCTGAGGACTACGAAGACCTGGTATCAGCTTGGTATTTCGGGCACTCTACCTGAAGCTACTGTAGTGCCCAGTTCGGGCAACTGGATCAATTGCAAAAAGAGATCGACGCAGAAAACCCGGAGTCTGGGATCTTCATCTTAGGTGTCAACGAGGCCGGTTAC
>WTBG01000024.1 GCA_013139225.1 Deltaproteobacteria bacterium | reverse complement strand
GGATTGATATTCATGTGGGATTGCGTGCAACCAATTTTTTTGCTCTCTATTTAGCAAGCTGGATTATGGGTTGCCTCATGACCCTCCCCGTGGTTATTCAGCCTGTATATCTAAAAGAAACCATTGGGATCACTGAGGGGCTGGCTGGATCCATAAACTCTGGATTGCAAAACATGAGTCAAGTGGCCACCATCCTCTTTATCGGCCTGGTGGGGGTTGCCTCCGACAAATATGGACGCAGGATATTTATTATCACGGGATTCGTCTTAGGTTTTATCTTCTACATTGTCTTTGGCCACAGTAAGGATATTGCTATGCTGTTGGGCATAGGGTCTGTCCAGGGACAGCTTGTTTGCGTTTATCTGATTCGTTTTATCATCGGTATCGGCCTTGTAATGAGCCATCCTCAATTTGTCACGATGGTGACTGATTATACCGTTGAGCAGGGGAGGGGAAAGGGAATGGCACTGCATGCAATTATGATTTCTCTGGGAGCATTGAGTGTCTATGGGCTTTTCACCCAGATTGCCACAAAGACAGGGGTTTTGGGACTTTTGTATCTTGGGGGATTGTTGGCCGTTGGAGGAGCACTTGTTGCAGGTTTGGGTCTGGTGGACAAGATGCCCGATGTAAGGATGAAGCAGGCAGGGATTAAAGAGGCCTCTCGTGCAGTTTCGAAGAGCTTTGCATTGAAGGTAAGTTATTTCGCGGCATTTGTTACACGTGCCGATATCGCCATACCTTCAACCCTCCTCATTGTCTGGATGGTGAGCGTTGCCGACAGGTTTGGTTACACTCCCGTTGAAGCAACTGCCAGAGGGGGTTTCATCTTGATGGTAAGCAGCCTCTTTAGACTTGTTAGTTTTTACGCGTTGGGCATCATGCTTGATCGCATAGGGCGCACTCCCGTTCTCATTGCAACATTACTCCTCGCCGGAATCGGGTACATTCTAATCGCCATTGTGGAAAATCCTTTTTCAAACGGGATGTTTGTTTACGTATGTCTTTTGGGATTTGGGAAGAATGGAGCCATTGTGGCTACAAATACCCTGGCTTCGGATGCGGCTCCAAAACCGATGCGCGGCAGTATATTAGGAGGACTCAACACCATAGGGGCGTTGGGTATTATCTTTTTCTTGCAAGCATGCGGCTACCTTTTTGATAATCTTTCCTATCAAAGCCCTTTCTTGTTTAAGGGGGCTTTTAACGTCCTTTTTGGAATCTGGGTATGGAACGCAAGAGATCGTATCTTGGTTATCCCTTATGCACAAAAAAACGGAAGTGGGAAATCATATTAAATGTAACGTCGAACGTGTAACCCCCCTGTCTTTCGCATAAAAATCTTCACTTATTCCAGTTCTTCCAGTATTCAGGCCATTTCTCATCCACCAGTTTAAAAGACTTGGGGGACTTCTTCTCCAGCAGAACACGGCTCACGGGAGCCCATGATTTTGGCCCCCCTTCAGAAGGAAGCTGTCTGGTTGCATCGATAATAATCTTGCTGGTCAAAAACATCTTCGGTGCACTTGGGTCTATAGGTATGCCCCAGGTCTGAGGGATGATAAGGCTTGCGGGGTGGGGCTGCCATCTGGTAGCCATAGCGTGGAGAACCTGGGTCATATTAGTTATGTCGACATCCTTGTTCACCACAACGATAATCTTAGCTGTACCAAGGAAGCGGGCTGCTGCTACGAGTTGACCGGCTGCCATCCCATCGCCGGGCAATCTCTTGTTTATGCTGAGGATGGTTAACCCAATGGCCTCACGAGGAGAATACAGTTCAACCAGATTGGGAAGCAACTTTTTTAACTTGAGATAAGAACTTACCTGCCAGGGAACCATATGAGTGGGTTTGGTTATTCCAGTGAAAGAATTAATGACCCATGGATTCCTGCGATGGGTAATGGCCTTTACGTTCATATAAAAGTTTTTGTGTTCCTTTCCCATGTAACCAAACATTTCACCATATGGTCCTTCCTCCTCCTGGTCCATGGGCATCTCGCCTTCTATGACGATTTCCGCATGGGCAGGAACATAAAGATCGCTCGTCTCGCACTTAACGACTTCCACCGGTTTGTCTCGAAAGCCTCCAGCCAGAGCCAGTTCATCTTCTCCCAAGTCTGCAAGCTTGGAAGAGCTCATGGCCCAGGTTATGGGATCCACACCAATGACAACAGCGGCCTGCATGACGCGCTCGCCCCTCTTCTTTGCTCTCATCATAAAACGCCAGCCATGCTGGCTAATTTCCGGGTTGACCCCTATCTTGTTCTTCCCCTTGACCTGGCACCGGTAGGTACCTACATTGCGACCCAGCTCGGGATCCACCATGATAACAGCACCGGTGTTTATGTATTGAGCGACATCCCCAGGATTGTTTTTAAACCAAGGGAATTTATATAGGTCTACATCTTCTCCTTTTAAGATTACTTCTTTGCAGGGAGCTTTGCTTTTGTCAACTACGACAGGTTCCAGCTTCTTCCAGCTAACTGTGTCTTTGTCTGCAAGGCTTGCAATCCTGTCTACCACAGCCCGGTACATTTCGCCCTGATCGTCTGTTATCTTTTTTACACCATATGCCATCGCTGCGGTATCCCAACCGCAATAGATATTCCCCAGCACCGGTCCTTCCATCCACTCACCATTTATTTTTACTTTTTCAATCAAGATGCCAGGCGATCGTTCAATTCCAAGCTTATCCAGCATCCGGTAGACAAAGGCGGTAGCTTCATATTTGTCCTGATCCATCTCTTTTATCCTCAGCAGTCTGCCTCTTGCTTCCAGGGCCGCAATGTATTCCCTGAGCGAATCGTAGGGTCCTGTGGGTTGAACCTTTTCCGCACCAAAAGAAAGAGAAAAAAGGAAAAGGCTTACAATAAAAATTATTGCAGAGAATAAAAAAGCACGTCTTGTTTTCATAATCGTTCCTCCTTTAAAAAGGTTTTTAAACCGATTGTTCATGACCAAGTTATCCTTTCATGTAGCCTTGCCATCAACTAATCAGAACTGCCTGGCTAAATATGCATGTGAATAATATCTTGCTTTTATGAATGGCGTTCAATAAAGATATAAAGGGTCTATCTACCAAAGGTTGTATAGTACACAAATTTTGTATTGTCAAGAAACCTTCTTGTGTATGTCACATAAGCTGTAAAAGTCAACTAAAATTGCCACCCAAAGCCGAGTATATAATCTGTATCGGTTGATGCTGAATCCTCTCCTGGTGTGGAGTCATAATCAAGTATAAACTTGAAACTGCTGTACAATGATTTGGTTATAAAAGCTCGGACTTCTGCATCATACGTTATATTGTAATCGGAAAAATCATCGACGCTTGGGTTATAAGTGAAATTAGACAAAAAATTTATTTTGTCGTGTGGCTTCCACGCTAAATGGTAACCGGTTTGCAATATGTAGTCATTTCTCCTGTCTACTGCTTTTGCCCATATCTTTTCACCAGTAGGATCTGGTATTCTGCTCGTGTATTTTTCCTGGAGTAATCCAGGGCCGCCAAAAGTGTTAAAATTTAACATATCGGTCTCGCTCCACTGATAGCCAGCGCCAATGACGGAGGTGTATCGATAATCAAGATCGTCAATATGATCTTTTTTAAATCTCTCGCTTAAGTAACCGAAGACCTTTTTTGTAAAGAAGTAATCATACTTCCCTTGGATGACAAAATTTTCTGTTGTTGTTTCTTTACTACCGCTATCATCTTCATCGCGCTCCGCCACATACCGGCCGTTTATCGTTATTCGATGTTTATCAGTACGCACAACGATATCTCCAATCACACTGGCGTTCTCTGAGAAGGAACCACCGTGAGAGCTGGTAAATCCGGCAGAGATACTTCCTGACCATCGTACTTTTGGTTTGACTGGGGGATTTATTGCAGAGAGATCGCCCATTGCAAAAGTTTGTTCCTTCTTCTCTTCTGTTTCTTCAACAGTAAAGTGATCTGCCTCGCTTTTGAATGTTTTGCTTTTTAGAATTTCACCGTCTTTAAGATGTATCTCAAGAACCTTTTCTGAGTAGATCTCTTGCACTTTGTCTAC
>WTBG01000131.1 GCA_013139225.1 Deltaproteobacteria bacterium | reverse complement strand
TCTCAAATCTCCATCGGTGATGATTCCAACAAAATCCCCCCCCTCATTACAAATTCCAGTTACCCCCATTCTTTTGGAAGTCATCTCCAATAAGCCATCCTTCATCAGGGTGTATTCCTTAATGAGAGGGATCTCATCCCCTTTGTGCATGAGATCTTCAATTCGAAGCAGCAGTTTCCTGCCTAGAGTCCCGCCAGGATGAAGCATCGCAAAATCATCCTCTTTAAATCCCCTTTTCCCCAGCAGGGCAATGGCAAGGGCATCCCCCATAGCCAACGTTGCAGTAGTACTTGCTGTGGGAACAAGACCCAAAGGACATGCTTCTTCTTCAACTCCTGTGTCCAACACCACATCCCCACTTTTAGCTAAAACGGATTGTAGGTTACCACTCATCACGATTAACTTTATTCCCAATCTTTTAATGAGGGGTAAAAGCTGCATGATTTCCTGAGTTTCCCCACTGTTAGATATGGCTAAAACCACATCGCCTTTTGCAATCATTCCAATATCACCATGAATGCCTTCTGCTGGATGGAGGAAAAAAGCCGGAGTTCCCGTGCAGGCAAAAGTAGAAGCAATCTTTTGGGAAACGATACCAGACTTACCGATACCAATAACGATCACCTTCCCACTGCATTGATTGAGCAGATCAACAGCTTTAGAAAAATTCTCATCTATCTTTCCTTCCAGATTCTTTATAGCTTCTGCCTCAATTCTCAGCACACGCTTCGCTTGACGGAGAACTTCCTCCTGATCCATGAAACTATCATTCTCACCCATACTCGAATTATCCTTGCTTATGTTCACCTCTAACTTCTCGATGTCTACGCAACTCATTGAAACACAAGATGTTTATTTAAAAACATAATTTCCGCTTCAAACATGGAATGAATAAATTAACCCATCATTTAAACTTCCCAATTGTGGCAAGAGAAAACGATGTTATGCTCTTTTATATGTATCACTTTTAACCATTTTATCAATCGACTTTATCTGCTTAAGCAAGAGCGGCAGTGAATCCAATTCTATCATGTTTGATGCATCACATAAAGCACTATCCGGTTGTGAGTGAACCTCCATAAACAGTGCATCAATCCCGACTGCAGTAGCTGCACGGGAAAGATAAGATACAAATTGTCGCTGCCCATCCGAAGCAGTCCCTAACCCTCCTGGAAGCTGCACACTGTGCGTAGCATCAAACACCACGGGATAACCAATGTCTCGCATGATAACCAATGAGCGCATATCCGCAACCAGATTATTGTAACCAAAGGAAAATCCCCTTTCAGTAACCAGCACATTATGGTTGCCAGTTGAAATCACCTTGTCAATTATGTTCTTTGCCTCATAGGGGGACATAAACTGCCCCTTCTTAATATTAACTGTTCTACCCGCTTCAGCTACTTTAATGATAAAATCTGTTTGCCGGGAAAGAAAGGCAGGTATTTGAAGAACATCCAGAACCTCCGCTGCAGATTCTATTTCTTCAAATCGATGGACATCAGATAGTATAGGGATGCCGAGCTTCTTCTTCACCTCCTGAAGAATTTCAAGACCTCTTTCTAAACCAGGTCCTCGATATGAACTGAGCGAACTTCTGTTGGCTTTGTCATAGGAGGATTTGAATATATAAGGGATGGATAGAGAAGCTGTGATTTCCTTGAGAGCACTGGCAATATTAAGGGTAATATCCAATCCTTCAATAACACAAGGGCCAGCTATCAATACTAAAGGATTGCTGCCTCCAACAGGTATATTTTTTATTCTTATTTCCCTAGTCAACGACTACCCTTTCTTAACCATTATATCAATAAAAAATGAGAGATGGCAAGCTGAAAAAACCCAATTTATTAACACCATTCTTTATAGCTCCATATTGACAATATGTCAATATGCTTCCTCAACAGGAATACTTCCTTAAGGATATTCCATAAGAGCATAGGAATAAAATCTTTTCCTCCTATGGATTTTAACCTGTTACTTAAGGGTTGCTTTAATGAAATTTTTAAATAAGGGGTGAGGGTTTGAAGGACGCGATTTAAATTCAGGGTGAAATTGACAGGCCAAAAACCAGGGGTGTGAAGTAATTTCAACAATTTCTACTAGCTCACCACCAGGGGAAGTTCCACTCAATGCTAAACCTGCTTTTATAAAATCTTCCTTAAAACGGTTATTAAATTCGTAGCGGTGCCTGTGTCTTTCGGAAATTTCCAGTTTTCTATAGGCTTCATATGCCTTCGTTTTCCTTTTCAATTTGCAAGGATAAGCCCCTAACCTCATTGTACCTCCTTTAGCAGCATGCTCATCCCTTTTCTGGATTGTTTTATTTTTATAGTCAGTCCATTCCTTTAACAGGTAAATAACTGGGTATGGAGTATGGGGATCAAATTCCTCACTGTGAGCTCCTTTAAGCTTACAAACATTCTTGGCAAATTCTATCACAGCCAATTGCATACCAAGACAAATACCCAAAAATGGAATTTTATTTTCCCTGCTGTATCGTATGGCTTCTACTTTACCTTCAATCCCCCTGTTACCAAAACCCCCGGGGACAAGGATTCCATCTACATCACAGAAGGTATCACCTATGCCATCTTTTTCAATCTGCTCTGAGTCAACAAATTTTAAATTGACCCGAGTTTCATTATCAAGGCCACCGTGAAATAAAGCTTCGTTTAAACTCTTGTAAGAATCTTCCAAATCAACATATTTACCCACAATGGCAATAGTAGTAGAGAGCTTCGGTTCTTTCAACTTTTTTACAATCCTCCGCCAGGAATCCAAACGGGGAGATCTTGTCCAAATATTGAGCTTCTCAACAATTTTTTCATCCAACCCTTCCTGATGAAAGAGAAGCGGCACTTCATAGATAATCTCTACATCTTTTGCAGTAATAACCGCATCCTTTTCAATATTACAAAAGAGAGCGATTTTTGCCTTTATTTCATCGGA
>WTBG01000367.1 GCA_013139225.1 Deltaproteobacteria bacterium | reverse complement strand
TTTCTATACTGGAGAACGTCTTTGAAACAAAAACATCGAAGGGATCTTCGCGCTCTGTAATGGCAGCAATGAGCAACTCTCGGTGCAGTTCCATGGGAAGATCTTTCATGCTATGAACTGCCAGATCTATTTCTCCCTCGATAAGTGCCTTCTCAATCTCCTTAACAAATAATCCCTTTCCCCCCATTTGTGAGATAGGAGTTCTCTTCATTCTATCTCCGGAAGTCTTTATAGAAACTATCTGAATCTGGCAGTTCGCATAATGTTGCAGTAATTTATCCTTTACCCAGTTGGCTTGAACAAGAGCGAGGGCGCTTCCTCTCGTTCCTATCTTAAGTTTTAACATGTTTACCCGCTAACACCTAACTGCTTCAGTATCGTTTTATAATACACCTTCTCTCCCCTTTTAAGCTTATCAATGATATTTAAAGATAAAAGGTGATCCAGTTTTTTTCTCTTTTCCTTTTCACTATACTTTTTATTCTTTAAAATGGCACTTCTCACCTTCGCAATGAGTTGAGTGTATTCCCTGTATTCATTTCCGAATTTCTTTTCCAGGTCTTGCCTTATTTTTTTGGATAAAAGCGGTGCCAACCCCTCTGTTGAGATACTCAATCTAAGGTGCCCCCTCTCCACCAGAGAAGGCGAAATAAAATCACAGTCTTCTAGTGAATCTACAACATTGATCAAAATTCTCCTCTTCCTAGCTTCCTTGCCAATCTCCTTGTTGAGACTTTCGCTATCAGTAGCTGAGATAACCAGGAAGGCACAATTAAGGTCAGAAACCTTATATGTTCTCTCATGCCATAGAATCTTCTTTTTCTGAGAGATACTTTTAATCCTTTCAGTTGCTGCAGGGCTGACAACCACTACCTTTCCACCATAGCGCAAAAGTGTCTTAACCTTTCTCTCCGCAGTTTTCCCACCTCCAACTACCAGACACTTTCTGCCTTCTATGTTTACATGAATGGGATAGAATGAAGTCATCATACGTCTAGGAAATTATACAACTTATTGAAGTTAAAAGTATTTTTTCTGGTTGTTAAACTTGCTCTACTCATGGAGTAATGGAATGATGAATATGTGAAATCCGTTACGAGTTGAGAAGAAAGAATATCGTTGAACCCGTAACACGAAACGCGTAACCCGCAACCTGTATCAAACCTATTATTCCCTGGCCCAGACCGAATTTTATAGAATTTGTTTCGAATTCCTGATTGCGAAATAAAGACAATAATAACATTTGCAAATAAGTCGCACCAGGGCGGGCCAATTGCTAAAGCCCTTCATATCTCAGGATAAATTCAGCTTAAGTAAGTTCTTCTACTTTCTCTTTAAAAGTCTTAATGCTTTATCTGCGGCCTCTAAGGTTTTAGCTACATCCCTTTTTGTGTGTGCCATTGAAACAAAATTGGTTTCAAATTGAGATGGTGGAAGATAGATTCCCTCACTCAACATAACACGGAAATAGCGCGCAAACATTTTAAGATTGCATTTGCGTGCTTCCTGATAGTTAGTCACCTTCTTTTTGGAAAAGAAGAGGGTAAACATAGAACCGAGTTGCGAGAGATTAAGAGACATATTACGCCTGACGGCAATTTCTTTGATCTCCTCACAGAGGGCTTTGGTAGTAATATTAAGCTGTTTATAAATCTTGTTTGACTGGGATAGAATTTTTAGATTCGCAATTCCAGCAGTCGTTGCCAGCGGATTTCCGGAAAGTGTTCCTGCTTGATAGACAGGACCCTGGGGAGAAATAAGCTCCATAATCTCTTCTTTACCTCCGTATGCACCTATAGGCAACCCTCCACCAACAATTTTCCCCAGGCAGGTAATATCAGGGGTAATTTGATAGATATGCTGGGCTCCCCCAAAGCAGATTCTAAAACCGGTTATGACTTCATCAAAGATTAACAGCGCCTTATAGTGTTGAGTCACCTCACGCAGGGTTTTAAGAAAACCAGACTCCGGAAGCACTAAACCCATGTTACCAGCAACAGGTTCAACAATAAGAGCCGCAATTTCTCTTCCCTTCCGTTTGAATATCTTAATCACCTCGTCAGGATTATTGAAGGGAAGACTTATAGTATCTTTAACTACATTAGGTGAAATTCCCGCACTATCAGGGACACCAAAGGTAGCTGAACCAGATCCAGCCTTTATCAGAAAGCTGTCCCCATGACCATGATAGCAGCCATTAAACTTTACAATCTTCGCCTTCCCTGTATAAGCCCGGGCAAGACGAACGGCAGACATAGTTGCTTCAGTTCCCGAATTGACTAATCGCAGCTTTTTAATAGAAGAAAATGCCTTTTTAATCAAGCGCGCAAGTATAAGTTCTAACTCTGTGGCAGCACCAAAGCTTAAACCTTTAACTGCTGCCGCTTGAACCTTCTTTACCACTTGAGGATGGGAATGGCCTAAAATGGCTGGTCCCCAGGAACCTACATAGTCGATATATTTATTACCATCAACATCATAAAGGTAAGCTCCTTTTGCCCTTCCAATAAAAACTGGTATTTCTCCTACAGCTTTGAAAGCCCTAACAGGACTATTTACTCCACCCGGAAGGCACCTAATAGATTGATTATAGAGCAACCTGGACTTTTTGTGACTAAACTGTGGATTCATTGGGCTGGCACAGGGAAGTGAGCGGTTCAGCCAGAAAGCTTATCTTCTCTACAGCTCGTTTGATTAAGCGCTCAGCTTTCAGGGCCTCTTCTTTCTTTTTGTCAAGATTTTCTTCAATTACCTGGTTAAAATCATCCAGATTATAGAGTATAGCACTTTTTAATCCCTTAATATCCGGATCGATATCCCTAGGCACAGCGATGTCGATAAGGAGTATTTCCCTGTTTCTCTTTTTAAGTGATGTTTCTAACTCCTCTCTCTTCAAGACAATATGCGGAGCAGCAGTAGAACTGATGATGATATCTACTTTATAAAGTTCTTTTTTAAATTGATCAAAATGAATAGCTTTTCCACCAAGATACTGGGCAATTTTAACCGCCTTTTCATAGGTGCGATTGGCGACAATCACAGTCTGTATGTTTCGTTCATAGAGATATTTTGCAATCTGTTCATTAATCTTATTAACACCAACAAGAAGAATAGTTTGATCTCTTAGATTAAATTTCTTTTCTGCCAGCTTAATAGCCATACTACTTAGAGAAGTGCTCCCTTGACTTATTCTGGTCTCCTTTCTTACCTTTTTCCCAATCTTAACAGCTTCCTCAAAAATTTTTTCTGTTGTGACATCAGTGGCTTTGATCTCTTTTGCCGCCAAATAAGCACGTTTGACCTGTCCCAGAATTTCATTTTCCCCCAATAATTGGGATTCAAGACCTGAAGATACTCGGAACAGGTGCTCAGCGACATCTACATTTCTAAAATTATATAAATAAGGTGAGATATCTTCAAGATCTATGCTTTGAAAATCCGTGAGGAATTTTTTGAAATTCTCAATTGAAAAAAGACGTGACGGAGTACTAAAGTAAATCTCTGATCTATTGCAAGTAGAGAGAATAACTCCACCCTCAATACCATCGAAGCTTAAAAGATGCTGGAGTGTTTCTCTCAGTTTTGAGCTGGGAAATGAAAGTTTCTCTCTAATCGAAACCGGTGCTCTTTGATGGTCAATACCTAGAACAAATAGGTGTGTAGGAATATTCATTGATGATAACTGTTGTAAAAGTTATTACTACTAGAGTTAGTAGCTTTATTAATCTGTCCTGAAAGGTACTACATTTAAGTGAAAATAATCTAAAGTGAGCTGAAGTTATAAACTTTAATTGTTCAATCCAGACTTAGGCTACCCTTGCTCAAACTATATAAAAAAACCCCAAATTCCTTTCGGGGAGATGGGGTCACACAAAAAGTTTCTAAGCCAGTCATCCTCCCCTCGGAAGGCTTTCAAATTACTGGTAAGGTTTTCTGACTCGTGGATCTTCCTACTCTCTCCCACCTTCCCATCTCAACCATTTAAGAGACAGTGGTCTATCTGGAGATTTCGTTCCCACTCACAGCTGCGGGGCAGTGATGGAATTTCACCATCTTCCCTTTTAGTATTTATATAAGGTTTTATAAAAGTAAAATAAAATTATATGAAGGGATAAAGATTGTCAATACATTTTTCCCCCTGCTCTAGGACCATATTTTTTACTTGATTTTTAGCAAAATGTATGTTAAACTATATGAATAACTAAACTTAGAATAAGGTTAAGACAATGAAAATATCAGATGACAAATCAACTCAAGACCTCACAAATTATATCAGGAAAACACTTGACCAACGCAAGGTTATCCACCTTGAGGCAAATAATTTCAACAATAAAAGCATATCAGAAGAAAGGGTGGAACTGTCAAGAAAAGCTAGTGATATCAACAGGATAAGAGAGATTGTCCGGGAAACTCCAGACATTAGGGGAGCGAGGGTGGCTCTTTTAAGAGAAAAAATAGCTTCCGGAAACTATAATGTCAGCAGTCATGAAATAGCTGATAAAATGCTCAGAGAACATCTACAGGAAGACACCTTAAAATCCTGAAAACATGTTTTTAATCTTACACTGAAACTTCATTCTGCTACTTTAAAAAACTCACCAGTACTTTCTGAACACTTAGTTTTTACTACTACTTTTCCTGTCTTGACTCCAGATGGAACTACCACTTCAATTCTGCTGTTTCTCCAGGAGATAATTTTAGCATTTAATCCCGGTTGGAAAATTACTTCACACCCCTGCTCTTCATTTCCGAATCGACGACCTCTAATAGTTACCTGCTGACCCACTTTAGCCAGTTTGGGCTTAATCAGTTTTATATAGGGCTTTGGACAGGGAGAAGTTTCGGGTTTATCCTGAGCAAGTGAGAGACCAATAAAAAACAAACTTACCCAAAATGCTAAAAGTCCTATAATAACTCCTACTCTTTTACTTCTCATCATTTTCTGCATGGTTTTTACCTCCAGGTTTTCTCATTTATTTTTGTTTGGCAACTGTGGAATACTTTTATCTTTCTTCATCACTCTATATGTTTCTTCGTATATTGTTTTGCGAGGTCCAATTGTAATTATTTCAATAATATTCTTTAAAGATATCCGATAGATAACTCTGAACCGACTCACCTTGAAACTTTTCAGACCCTTTAGCTCATCTTTGAGTGACTTTCCCACGCCAGGATCATCTATTATATGCTTCAGAGCTGACTTAATCTTTCTTTTAAGCTGAGGATGAGTTCCTCTAATAAAGTTTACTATTTCATCAGATGTCCTTATCTTATATTTTGTCTGCCTTTTAGCTGCCATCGCCTATTCAAACAACTCTTCCAATGTATACAACTTTGTTTTTCTCTTTAAAGCAGAAAGGCCCTTTTTTATTTCCTTCATTAAATCATGATCAGATTTAATTGCAACCATCTCTTTCAAGCTTTCAAACTCTTCAGGACTAATTAGTACAGCAGCAGGACGACCATTTTTTGTAATGGTAATTTCTTCATCTGTGGAATAGACGTTTTCTATAAGTTTACTGAGTTTCATTTTCGCTTCTGATAAGGATAATGTTTTCATCAATTGACCTCCTTTTGGGTTGACCAATATTATAGTCAATAATTTACACCTTGCTTTATTAAAAGTCAACCTCATAAGAGAAATATTTTTCCTTTTCTGCCACGGATTTGCCCCGTTAGAAAGAAAATCTGTCTCAACTTTCTAACTGGTTCCTACCCTAACCTCCAAATTGCTATATCATATGCTGTTGCATATCTTGTGATCATCCTTTGCTTAACATGCAACAGGAACTTTCCTATACACTTACACTGCTAAAAAGGAACTTCTTATCAATTTTAAAACCCAGATTTTGCAGTAGGTATCGTAACGAGACGCGGAAAACCACAGCGAAACGCGCAGTTGGAGCGATTTTGTAACGATGGCATATTCATAAATATGTTGAGGAGCAAAATAGCGAAACAAGCGTTGCAGCAAGGATTTTCAAGTCACAGTAGATGGCTACTGCAAATTCTGGGTTTAACTATTTGACTTTATCGTTTTTGTTTACTATA
>WTBG01000016.1 GCA_013139225.1 Deltaproteobacteria bacterium | reverse complement strand
GGAATCCAGTATTGTTAATAATTTCATCAGGGTAATCTAACCGGAGTTTTTCAAATAAGCAGATAAATTAATATAGTGTTCGTATACTAAAATCAGCCCTCTTTTAATCACACCCAGGGATGTAGCTTTTTTCTTTCATTTTTGAATCACATTTCTATATACGTTTTCTATTTCATCTGTCATATGGTCAAGACTAAAATGCTTGATGGCTCTCTCCCGGCCACGAATCCCCATCTGATGACAAAGTTCTGGCTGGTTTGCAAGTTTTATAATGTTTTGAGCCAGGTTCTCCGGGTTTTCAGCTTCACAGAGAAGACCGGTTTGTCCATCTACAACTAATTCCGGTATACCGCCTACTCGGGTAGCAACAACAGGCTTGCCCATTGCCATTGCCTGGACAATTGCAGAACATAGGGCTTCCTTAACGCTTGGTTGTACGTAAATATCTATACAGGCCAGTACCTGAGGAACGTCCGTACGGAATCCAGCAAATATGATCTTATTTCGCAGTCCGATGGATTCCGAAAGCTTAATAATCCTGGGTACTATCTTGCCAACGAGGAGAAAACGTGCGTGCGGTAGTTTTTCGAGAATAATAGGTGCAGCATGAAGCAGGTCGACAGTTCCCTTGCTTTTGCTGGAAAGCCTTCCCATGGTACCAATAACTAAATCATTTCTCCCAATGCCAAGACCTTTGAGAGTTTCAGGATCTGGTTCCTGCTTTTTAACAACGGTTGCATCGTATGCAGAATAAACCCTTTGTATTTTTGACGAAGGGACACCCGCAAGTTGCAGGTATTCACACGCAGCCTGTGAAACACCAGTAAGCCTGTGTGTTAGCCAGTTATATTGCAGAAGAGCGCCAAAGCCGCCTTTAACAGGGTTAAGATTATGCTTGGTTCTAACCACTTTGATGCCCGGGGATAAAAGACGTGCCATAACTGCCAGTAAATGATCCCGTCCACCATGGCAATGAATGATATCATAATGGTTTCGCCATAGAAATGAAATCAGCTTTACTGCCGAGAAAAAGAACCCCACCCCCCCTTTTATGGGTAAGTATAAAACTTCAATACCTTCCTCGGCGGCGCATTTGCCTATTTTGCTTGCAGGCCTACACACTACCAGCACTTTGTGCCCGCGTTCGTGCAGGGACCTTGCAGTTAGAAAAACCTGCTGTGCCTGTCCAGACCATCCCCGTTGTCTGTCAATCTGAATAATACGCATATTAACTCCGAAGCGTCATTCTAAGTAAAAACCTTCCCAAACCCATACGCTTGCCCACTTTTAACCTTGGTAGCCGTAACAAATCAACATCAGGGAGAACAGATCCCTTTTTTGTGGTGCAGGCAGTCGTGTAACCCGCTTCACCGACTTCATCCACAACGCGATCATTTAACTTGCCGAACGGATAGCAAAAATGCGTCACCGCTCTTCCCAGTTTATCCTCAATGACCTTTTTTGAATTCGCTACTTCATCGTGCAACTGCTCGTCTGTACACAGAGTCAGCGTGGCATGGGTACGTGTATGACTGCCAAAAATGATGCCACGGTCAGCCATCTCACGAATCTGCGACCAGTTCAGTAACCGCAAAGGAGAAGGTGAACGCTGGCGCTGCCACTTGTCTTCCGTGCAATCACTCACAAGATATATTATTGCAGGTATGCCCTCCTTTTGCAACAGAGGAAAGGCGTGTTCATACAGATCTTCAAATCCATCATCAAAAGTCAGTACAGTGTACCTCAAGGGAAGATCGTCACCGTCCCTAAGCCAGGCAGTCATTGCATCAAGCCCTCCGAACGCACAGCCCAGGAAATGCATAGCACGCAGTTGCGCCTTAAACCGCTGCGGCGATACCGTCAGGGCTTCATACGATTTGCCATCTCTGGGGTGGCCGATGCGATGATAGGTAAGTATTCTAGCCTTTTTATGCATAGCTGTACCGGGAACTTTTCTCAGTCTTGGGTTCCTGCCTACCCTTCTATTATTTCTCCATCAGGAATAACAAGCTGCTTCTTCCCCTTATTGGTGATATAAGCATTTCCTTTAATGACAATATTTTGTCCAAAGAGAACATCCCCTTCCACAACCAGCTTTTCGCAATCAATGAGCGACGGGACCCCATGGGGAAACCGTGCTTTCATCTCATCAAAGAGCTTGTAGTAGCGAGGATCAAGCTCGATTACGATTTGGCCAAAACTCCTTTCAGGATTTTGAATAACGTGTGAATCTTCTGTCAGAACATATGCATCTGACCAGAGCCCCAATAAATCAACACATGCTTTAACCGGTGCAAAGCGAATCCTCGGAACCCGAAGAGCCTGGGCACCGGGGAACACTGAAATAGCTGCACCCATGGCAGTCTCCAACTGAAAAACCTTAGGGGAAGACTTATCTCTGGAATCCACTGTCTTGCTGTTTATGATCAGAGGCAGGGGAAGCATATTGTTCTTCTCTTTTAATAATGCCTTTAAAGAAACCAGGTTAACCCAGAGGGTATTGGTATTGAAATATTTGTAGATGGTAATATCTTGAAATTCTTTCTCTTCCTCTTCAGGACACTGAGCTGATTCTCTTAAAGTAAGGTTACTATTTTTCAGGCGGGCGAGATGTCCTCCTTTTCTATCTGCTTCAGTACGGTCTGCAACTTCCATCATAAAGGAAATGTTATGAGAAACAAAATAACCAAGAATCTGAATATCTATTACCGCACCAAGATTATCCGCATTTGAG
>WTBG01000331.1 GCA_013139225.1 Deltaproteobacteria bacterium | reverse complement strand
CATTTTGCAGGGGAGCATTTCTATTCTCCTTGTTCTAACCTCTACCTTTTACACGCTTCTCATCTATGTTGGCTTTATAATTGCTGTTTTTTCTTCACTTACCGTTATTGGTATGATGGTGTTACGGTCAAAGGACCCCGATCGACCACGCCCCTATAAAACATGGGGCTACCCCTTGACCCCGATTCTCTTTGTGATCGGAAACTTGTGGATTGTCATCTTCAGTATACGAAACAACCTCACCGCATTCGTTTGGGGATTGATTACAATAGCCGTCGGCCTGATTATCTATGAATACTTTGGTGGGCGATTTAAAAACATAGTGATTTTTGGTAAGGAGCGTAGACGGCATTAGTATTTTTTGTGTTCGCTATGATTTTTCATTCTCACCAGTCGTTTCCACCAATAGCCCCAGATAACCCAGAAACATATGAGTGGGAGTATACTCGCGAGGCTGTGAGGGAAAATAATTTCTCCCAAGTTGAATGAATTGAAATTTGGTTCCCAGGCCTCAATGTTCGCAAGTCCATCAATATTATAATGTTCAAAATGGGAGAAAGGAACAGGATTGATGGAAACGCTTCCAGCAATTACATTTTTGAAAACAACTTCACCCAGCGGGTTCCTTATCTCACGAGGAATTTCATTGCCAACAACAGTAATAGAGAAATTGATAAGCAGAGAAACAAAGCCAATTAATCTGAAAAGTTTCGCAAATTGCTTCAGGGGAAACCCCGCGAGAAGAAATAAAAAGGGGAACGCCGGTAGCAGGTATCGAGGGCCTGGAGCTGAACCTCCATGCCAGGCATGAAAACTCGCAATAAGTATAATAAAAAAAACTGATAAGGTGGCACAAAGGATCGCCTCTGCCCGCCATCGTTTATCTCTAAGGAAAAAGAATACCCCGGGAAGTGCCATCAGAAAAATAGGTGACGAAAATAACAATCCTCGATAAGGTGAAAACAGCAGTCGGAATAATCTGACGGGTGTTGGGATACCAAACAGCCTTCCATCTATCTTCCACATAACCATCTCATTTGCGTAATTGTAGCTAGAGGCCAAGGGGTGACCAAAGCAGACAAAATTATACCATCCCAGAACCAGCCCTATTGGGATACCACCCAGAACAAATGATGGAAGGCACCGTCTACCCTCTTTAAAACTTACCAGATAAAGAGAAACTGCCGCAAGAATGAAAAGGGCAGATGGTTCAATAAGCACAGCGGAAGCTGCTGAAAAACCCGCAAGTAATGCAACAATTCCTTTTTTTTGAAAATTGCCCTTCCGAATATGCATGACCAATACAAAGGAGAGGAATGAACAAAAAGCCGCTGGCTGGTGGCAATAAAATGTGGTGCTATAGGAAAAAGCAATGGTTCCAAATCCATAAAAGAGCATGAGCAGAAAGGAATCCCTGATGCTCATCTGGAAGAAATGGTGAAAAACATGAAAGATGAGAAGACAGAGAAGAGAGGACATGAGAACCGTTGTACATAGATTACTAAAATAAGCACTGAAAAGCACCTGTTGTTCTGGATCATTGGGTAATAGGTGTTTTAAGCAATACTCGGCTAGGGCGAAGGATGGCACCGCCAGAAAAGAGAGACCAGGGGACTTATTCGAGTAGTAATGGCCATTATAAAATGCCCAGTCACCGGCATTCACAAACTCCATTTCTTTAGAATCTTCCTTGAAACGGTCAACCGTGAATGTGCCATGATGGATAATTGCACGCGTCAGGCAAATCCGTATGTTCTGGTTCCAACCACCGCCCTGAAAAAAATAGCCATAACTTACAAAAAAGAGGATAAAGAACAAGAAGTAGCCATATCTTCTTTTTTGTTTGGTACGTTCGGAATAAGACATTAACTTACCTTTTTAGAAAATAGACTTCTACCGGATACCTCGATGAAAAACTTTTTTCCAGCGTAAAATGTTCTTTTACGTAGTTATAGATTTCGATCTGCCCGGGTCTTTCCGAGTAAAGGGCCTTATCTTCATAGGGTGGACGAATGTCTGGAAGCCAGGCAGTAATTAAACACCGGATATGCTTTTCCCCCCGGATTATGTTAAAGAATTCATCGAGGGTTGCAGGAGTTGGTATATCGATATCCGGTGAATAGTACCGAAAATGTTCACCGGCATAACCTATGGAAAAAACAAGATCTTCCGTATTATTCTTGATCGCCCTTTGAACATAGCGCACCGCCTCCCGATAGTTCTGACGGTCCTGGTTAAGCATTTTGCTAACGGCCGGCAACTGAAGATAAACAAGAAAAAGAAGGGAGAGAAGAACAACCCCACGTTTGTAAATCCCTTTAAAATTATTGGAAACTCCAACAACCCCCTGGCTGACAATCAAAAGGGCAAAAGGCAAGGCAAAAACGAAATACCTCTCAAAGACAAACATGGGGTTAATGAACAGGTAAAGGGAAAGAGGTAGAACCAACATCACAAACAGGTATATAAACAGATGGGGATCTTTTCTTAGGGTACAATACATACCGAAAAAAAACAGAATACCGTATATGATGCCACCTGATCTACATAGGACTCCGGGGTAAAATGAATTCAAAAGGCTCATGACAAAGGGTATTCGATTTACATTAACAAACTGCACTTTACCCATATTATAAAAAAAGGTTGTAAGGATGGGGCTATAGATAAGGATAACAGCTATCCCGGCACAAGAAAGGGAAATGAGAAAATGTTTAAAAGCCTTCTTCGTGATACCATCCTTTAAGGAACCCCACTTTTCTACAACCACAAAAAGAAAGGAAGAGAAAAACTGAGAAATCGAAACGGCAAACATGAAGACATGGGAATAAAATCCGAGCACAGTAAAAACAATATAGAATATCCAGCATCTAAGCCCATTTGTTTTCAAACCCTTGAGAAAGTAAAACGATGAGAGAATGGAGAAAAGGGCAAGGCCAGAATAACCACGTGCCTCTGAAGAATGATCAATATGAAACGCAGAGACAGCGAGCAAGATAGCAGCAATGACTCCGCAACGTGTCTCCAAAAATATTTTCCCAAACTTAAACAACGTGATAATAGCAAGAAGCCCCATAATCAATGCAGGAAGCCGGGCCGTAAACTCGCTCTCACCAAAAATTTTTATAGAGCCACGCGCCAATAGTGAATACAATATATGGTTATTGAAATAGTAACCCAGGCTGCTCACCACATGCCAGAGGGAACCGGTCTTCACATAGGGTATGGTACTCCATATCTCATCCCACCAGAAGCTTTGATTGATATTCCAGCAGCGCAACATACAACCTATGAATAATGCAAACCCAATGAAAAGCATTGAGCTCTTTTTGTTCACCATTCCCCCTCTCATCCATAGAATAAGTCACTTAAACAACTACGTTAATTGTACCAATCCTATCGATGCTCACGATCAAACAATAAAAATCAGTTGAAAAAAGAGAAAAAATCTGATTTATTCTCACTAAACATAATAGACGATTCATTCTAAATTGTCAGTATAACTTTTTATTCTTTTAAATAAAATATTTTTTTCTAATAAATGAGGCGAATGGATAAAGACCCTATTTTCATAAGTGTGGTAATACCCGTTTATAATGAACAAAACAGAATTCATTCATTCCTTTCAAGTGTAATTGAGTACGTACGAAAAAAGGACTTCTCATATGAGATTGTGATTGTGGATGATGGCAGTAGCGATGATACCGTCATCATGGTTGAATCCTTGCTTAAGGAAAAGCTGTCTGGCAAGTACAAGATTTTAAAACTACCGGTAAATTTAGGGAAAGGGGCAGCCATCAAAAAAGGTATGTTAGAAGCAGCTGGTGAATATATCTTTTTTTTAGATGCCGATGGTTCCACTTCTATAAAAGAGATTGACAGCTTTATTTCGCATTTTTCTTCTCGTTTTGATATTTTTATTGCCACCAGAACCATCAAACATAAAGCACCTTTTAAGAGAAAAATTTTTGGGTACGGGTATATCTACCTGGCAAATTTCATGCTCCAATTGAGCGTGCCAGATATTACCTGTGGTTTCAAATGTTATAGACAGAGATGTGCGCATGAAATATTTTCAAGACAAACATTGAATAACTGGAGCTTCGATGCAGAGGATCTTTTCATTGCCAGGAAACATGGTTACCGGATAAAAACGCTCCCAGTAAAGTGGAAACATACCGGTGGATCGAAAGTAAAGGTTTTGAAGAATGTGTTCGCCTGTGGCCTGGATCTTTTCAGGATTAGATTCTATGATATAAAGGGAATGTATTCATAGTCTTTTTGAAATCTCCCATCACTTTTCTTGTAGAGCAAACAAATAACACCATGCGTAGTAAAATCCAGATTATTTTAATCCTCTTATTCATTACCGTACACTCTTTTCTTATGAATGGTTACTTTTATGTACACCGTTCTCTAAATGTAGCAACTTATGTGACCCCTATCGTTGCACAAAGCGATCCAAGTCTTTTCCGCAAATCTCTTTATGTCCAGAGCCTTAAAGCAAAAAATGCTCGCCTTTCGCTTATGCATGATTTGAGCCCTTATTTTATTCGTAAAGTTGACTTGGAAACCTTTTCACTCATCCAATGGTTTATCTGTCTCTTTCTTACTATCACCGCACTTTTCTATCTCGGTAAAACCCTAATTGGAACTGACATAGCTGGCTATGGAACAGCTCTCCTTTTTTCCTCCAATCTTAATAACTGGGCGCTTGGCTCGCCTGCCATTTACATCAATTTTTTTCATCATGGAATTCAGTGGGCTATCATGCTCAATATTTTTTCCCTGGCTCTCATCTTCAAAAAAAAATATCTTTTAGCATTTTTTTTAATGGGGATAGCATGGAACTTTCATCCTATGAGCGTTATATTTCTCCTCCTGCTATTTTTTCCATATTGGTTTTTTCATAAAAAAGAATGCGGATCTAAAACGTTACTGTTCTGCTCCGTGGCCTTTGCACTTCCTGCGTTACCCATTCTTATAAAATCATTTCAATACTTGTCAATGACATGGGAATATGGGCCTGAATGGATAACTTGTGTTAAGTGGACGGCATGGTACACCATATTCCCTTCAACCTGGTCCTCTAATCACTTTTTCAGGGCTGGACTTTACTTCTGCCTTTTTGTAATGGGGTTATACACCCTTCCCAAAAGTGAGAAGAAAAGAGACATTACACTATTTGTAGGCACAATCGGTTTCCTCTGTGCATTGGGCACTGTGTTTGCTGAGATGTTCCCCGTCCCTTTTGTCATGAAAATGAGCCTCTGGAGAACATCCTGGATTTATATCATACTATCCCTCCCCTGTATCGTTCATCTCATGATCACGATATGGGATACAAGCTTACTAAAGAGGTTTCTCATCGTCTCAACCTTGATCGCGATCACGGGATATATTCATTATTTTCCATCATATTACCTTTTCCTCTGCAACATTTTCTTCTTTTTCTTTCTTTATAAAACCTCAGTAGAGAAACGCTGGCAATGGTTGGATAAGAAATTACCCTTCATCTTTCTTATTCTTTTCACTGCACTTATCGGATATCAAGGTATCTTCGACTGGGGAACTAAAGGTACAATCATTGGACTGGGATGTGCTCTTTTATTTCTTTCACTTGTGAAGCTGAGAGAAAAGTCTTTACCGTTAGCGAGAAACTCCGGTTCTTTTATCATCGTTGCTCTTCTGTTCATTGTCTTATTCGATACGGGAATTTTGGTATACAGGGGGGGAGTTGATATTTATTACCACGGGTACGTCCGCGGGACAAGGGATCCGTGGTCGGACATACAAATGTTTGCCAAGAACCACTCGAAAAAGGACGACTTGTTTATTGTCCCACCTTACATCAATGATTTCGGGCTCTATTCCGAGCGGGCCACGCTGGGGGATTGGGCGGAGGGAGCAAATATTCTTTATATGGATAATGCCTCCGCTAAAGAGTGGCTTGAAAGGATGAATAGCCTGGGTTGGGAAACCTTTTTGGGAGAAAAGAACGGATACAATGCCCTTTCAACAGAAGAAATAGTCGCAACAGCAAGAAAATATCATGCTGTCTATATTGTTACTGAAAAGCCAAAACACTTTGAGCTTCCCAAGGTTTATGAAAACAGTCACTACATCCTCTATAGGATTCAAGAAGTCAAATAACAATACAAAAAGACAACGTTTGCTGAAAGGGTGTAATGGGCATGGATAAAAAAATACTAATTTTGTAATACTCCACTCAGACTGCCAGTATGATCCTACCATAATGGATAGGGTGCTGGAGCCTATGTTGCGAGGTAAAGCAGATGCTGTGTTTGGCTCACGCATTTTAGGAA
>WTBG01000132.1 GCA_013139225.1 Deltaproteobacteria bacterium | reverse complement strand
CTAAGGGTAGAAATGGCGGTGTAGCTCAGGTGGTTAGAGCATGCGGCTCATATCCGCAGTGTCCGGGGTTCAACTCCCTGCACCGCCACCATTCAACTCAGAGATCTACTTATGATTAACTTTGCATTGGTTTTGTAAAATCGAAGAATCTGGTGTCCTTCGGGTGGATAAAGTACTGGATACTTGATTCTTGTTACTGGATGTGTGTATGTCCAGTTTATTTTTTAAATCGGCATCTAGCAATCAATATCCAGTATCGTTTTGTTGATAACAGCAAACCTTATGATCATCGGTGTGTTTGTTAAAAAAAGGGAGTGAAGTGAATTAACCATGTCTTTTGATTTTACGGATGTTTCATCACTCAGCTTATTACTGGGGATAGTATTAGTTGCTATCCTTGCGGGACTTATTGTCCAAAGGGTAATTCTCTCAAGGCTTAGAAAGATAGCTGTAAAGACTAAGTGGAAGGGAGATGATGTTATTATTAATGCCCTTAAGGGGGGTGTTGTATATTTATGCTTTATCCTGCTTGTCTTATATGGGATCATTTCGGTTTTACCATTATCTGAAGACCTTGTACACCTGCTTAAAAACATTATTCTTGCAATTGTTGTCTTATCTGTCACCTGGTTTCTAATGAACATTGCGACAGGTTTTTTAGAACTCTATTCTGGTAGGTTTAAGGATGCCATCCCGCAATCAACCATATTTAAAAGTCTTACCAAGATCGTTATTGTATCCATTGGGTTCCTCATTATTTTACAAACTTATGGAATCTCCATTACTCCTATTCTGACGGCTTTTGGTATAGGGGGACTGGCAGTTGCTCTTGCTCTTCAAGATACCCTTTCAAACCTTTTCTCCGGCATCCAAATCATCCTGTCAAAACAGGTTAAAACAGGAGATTACATTAAACTTGAATCAGGTGAAGAGGGTTATGTTATGGATATTACCTGGAGGAATACAACCATAAGGATGCTACCAAATAACATTATTATTATTCCTAATTCTAAATTAGCCTCGATTATTATTACAAACTTTTGCCTTCCTGCAAAAGAGATGTCATTGTTGATCCAGGTCGGAGTCAGTTATGATTCTGATCTTGAAAAGGTTGAAAAAGTTACTATTGATGTGGCAAGGGAAGTAATGAAAACTTTAGCTGGGGGTGTTACCGAATTTGACCCTTTCATTCGTTATCATACATTTGATGATTCCAGTATAAATTTCACCGTTATTTTGAGAGCCAGAGAATTTGTCGATCAGTATTTGCTGAAACACGAGTTTGTAAAGAGACTACATGAGCGTTATAATAAGGAAGGAATTGAAATTCCCTTTCCCATAAGAACGGTTCATCTTAACCAGCCTGTTCATGACAGTAAATTCAACGAATAATACTCTATAGTGTGAAAAGGTATCTTTCCAATTTAATTGAAGAAATTATTAGACGGGCTGAAACCTCCTCCCACATTCTTCTTTTTCTGGATTATGATGGTACGCTCGTTCCCATTTGCAAAGAACCCTCCCTTGCAAAGCTCTCATTAAATGATAAACGACTACTGGAAAAACTTTCCAGAATCCCATGGTTTTCTACGGGGATTATTTCCGGGAGATCTCTTGAAGAGATCAGGAGTTTGGTTGGTGTTAAGGGTCTATTTTATGCTGGAAACCATGGTTTCGAAATTGCATTTCGAGAAATTGTTTGGGTTCATCCTGCTTTAAATAGTTTTAAAGTCGAATTGCAAGAGATTACTCGCAAATTAAAGTACCATACTAGAGGAATTGATGGGATTCTGGTTGAAGATAAGAAAGAAACAGTGAGTGTTCACTACCGCAAGGTTACCGGAAGGACTCCAGGGGAAATCATGAAAACAATTTCTATGGTATTAGAGCCTTATGCTAAGAGGTTTACTGTAACCCGTGGTAAAAAGGTCTATGAAGTAAGACCAAACATAGATTGGGATAAGGGAAAAGCTGTTGTGAAATTATCTCAATTACTTGATTTGAAAACCAAACCATTGAAAATTTATATTGGAGATGATCAAACAGATGAAGATGCGTTTAAAGTACTTGGAGAAGATGACATCTCTATTCGGGTTGGTTATAAAAAAGGCTCAAAGGCTCAGTACTTTTGCAAAGGGAGCAGTGAGGTTTTACGATTTTTAAAAAAGCTGGTGATGTTGAACAACTCAAAAAAATGATGAGACTGTGCACTTATGTTTTATTGTCTATACTTCCACCTTCGAGGTAGGAGGTTTTATGCTTTTTGGATGATGCATATTTTCTCCCCGTCCTGCGGGCAAGTGGTGAATTATCAGTTGTAGTATGGGGTTTGGGCAATGGAGATCCAACTTCCGATAGAAACTGCTCGACCCATCGGAAAATATTGTTTCTCCGGACTTCCGCACGCAACCTTCTCATCCTGCTCTTTCGTTCTCCTTCAGGCATATGAAAGGCCATGTAAATCTTGTCGGCAACTGCTTCAACATTGAAAGGGTTAACCAAAAGGGATGATTTCCCCAACTGTGGTGCAGCACCTGCGAACTCACTTAGGATGAGAACACCATCTGTTTCCACACTGGAGGCACAGTACTCTTTGGCGACAAGATTCATCCCGTCTTTTAAGGGGGTGATCAGTGCTATCTCGCTGGTGCGGTAATAAGCTACGAGTTCTGTGCGTGAGAGGGCTCTGTATATGTAATAGATAGGAACCCAATCGTGGTAGGTAAAGCGTCCGTTGATTCTTCCCACCGTCTCGTCAATAGTACATTTCATTTCTTGATATTCCTTGACATCAAATCGACTGGGAACGACGACCTGAATGAAGTTAATCTTGTCGCGCAAATCAGAATGTTTTTCTAACAGAATTTCAAAAGCTTTGAGACGTTCCAAAATGCCCTTGGTGTAGTCTAAACGATCTACTCCCAAAACCAGTTTTCTTCCGGGCATCCGTTCATGAATATACCATGCCTCATCGGCTACTTCTTTGGAAGAAGCAAGTTGATCAAATCCTTCGAAGTCTATACTGATAGGAAAAGCACCGATACGGGTAATCTTACCATCATGTTCAATTAATTGATTGCGCTGAGGACCGCTTACAATAGCACAGGGGAAAAGTCTCCTGAGACAACGAACAAAATTCCACCGGTCGCGCTCTGTTTGAAATCCTACAAGGTCATGGCTTAAAATCCCAGCAATTATTTCTTTGTCCCACGGCAACCGCATAAAAAGATCCCAGGGAGGGAAAGGGATGTGGATGAACAAGGATGTCTTCCGTTGGACTCCTAACTCAGCAAGGTATTTTCCCACGAGAAGGAGGTGATAATCATGAACCCAGATAAGATCATCTTCATCACTGTTTTCAGCAACTGTTCTTGCAAATTTCCGATTTACCGAACAGTATGTATGCCAGTTTTCTGGCTGAAATTGGCTGCGGTCCAGAAAATCGTGGAACAAGGGCCACAGGGTAGCATTGCTAAATCCCTCGTAGTATTGTTCGACTTCTTGGGGAGTGAGGGAAATGGGTATTAGAGAATATCCAATTCCTGTTGTTTCCTTCTTGAAAAGTTTTGTGTGTGACTTACCACTCTTATCACCGTCCCAGCCAATCCATTTCCCCCCCCTGTTACGGAGAACAGGTGCCATGGCAGTTACCAGTCCACCAGAACC
>WTBG01000211.1 GCA_013139225.1 Deltaproteobacteria bacterium | reverse complement strand
GAAGAGAGACTACTTGTTTTTTGGCGCGGTTTCGTTTACTTTTGCATAGTTTTTAGTAACTGTTCAGTAGCACTTCATCTATGTCCGATCAGGCTTGCTCACATAGAGTTACTATAGTTCGCAAGCCTGCTTGCACATATCTAAAGCACTCCTGAATAGTTACAGTTGCGAGTTTAGCTAAATTATTTACTTCTACCTGAATAGTTACGAATGAAAGAAATAAAGACAACATTTGTTTGCTCTGTGACAAAGGACGAATCACATGGGTTTTGAGTCTTTTATATGTTTTCGGTATATCAAAGCTAAGAAAAAACATGGCTTTATTTCTCTCATTACAGTGATTTCCATTGCAGGCGTAGCTGTGGGTGTCATGGCACTCATAGTTGTCCTTGCCGTAATGACAGGCTTTACCTCTGAATTACGCGATAAAATCCTTGGGGTCAATTCTCATATTGTCGTGCAGAAAGCAGGTGGCGTAATATCTGATTACAAGGGGCTTATGGAAAAGATACAAACTGAGCAGGGTGTTGTCTCAGTTACACCGTATATTTATTCTCAGACAATGGTCACTGCCGGTAGTGGCGGGACTGGTGTTGTCCTCAGGGGAATTGACCCTGAGAGTGCATCCTCTGTTCTGTCTTTGCCCAAGCAAATTATTCGCGGTGATATGATTGGAATCAGCAGTTCCATAGAACAAGAACAAAAAATATCAGGCATCATTATTGGTAAACATCTTTCAAGACAACTTCGGGTAGGAATTGGCGATCGTTTGCGTCTCCTCTCTCCTGCCGGACCATTGACCCCAATGGGTGTTATGCCCAGAATCAAGACATGTGAAGTTGTGGCAATATTTGATACAGGCATGTATGAGTATGACTCATCTCTCGCTTATGTTTCATTGTCAACAGCCCAGCAGTTTCTTGACCTTCAAGACTCTGTACATGGCATAGAAGTTAAGGTCGAAGACATATACCAGGCATACTCTATTGCAAGTCGGATCCAGAATGATCTTGGCGGTGCTTTTGTCGCAAAGGACTGGATGCTGATGAATCAGAATCTCTTTTCAGCATTAAAACTAGAGAAAACAGCAATGTTTATTGTCCTTGCTCTTATAATCCTCGTTGCCGCTTTCAATATCATCTCCACACTAATAATGGTGGTTATGGAAAAAGCACGTGAAATTGCGATTCTTAAAGCAATGGGCGCCACCTCAAAAAACATCATGAGAATTTTTATCTATGAAGGGCTTATTATTGGATGTTCAGGGATGATTCTCGGAGTTCTTGGTGGGTTGGGGTTATGTAAAATATTAAGCAAATATCAGTTTATCAAGCTTCCCAGTGATGTGTACCCAATGACAACATTACCAATACTAATAAACCCCATGGACATCATAATTGTTGCTGTTTCAGCTATTCTTATAACCTTTCTTGCAACATTGTATCCTTCCTGGCGAGCTTCCCAGGTCCAACCAGCGGAGGCTCTGAGATATTAACAGTGGCAGATTCTAACATGTCAACAGGATTTGTTGTCAATAACTTGACAAAAAATTATGAGGACGGCATACGAAAAATAGAGGTTCTTAAAGGGGTTAATCTTGATCTGAAAAAAGGCGAGATGGTTGCCATTATTGGTGCGTCCGGCACTGGTAAATCTACCCTCCTTCATCTTCTTGGAGCGCTAGACCGTCCAAGCGACGGAACGCTTTTGTATAAAGGAGAAAATGTATTCGACCATACGGACTTACAACTTGCTGAATTCAGAAACAAGACCATAGGTTTTGTTTTTCAATTCCACCATTTACTTCCAGAATTTACAGCTCTTGAAAATATCATCATGCCAGGAATGATAGCTGGTCAAAACAAATCAAAACTGCTTGACCAGGGAAAAGAACTACTTGTCAAGGTAGGTCTAGAGAAAAGATTTGATCACAAAGTTGGAGAGCTTTCTGGAGGAGAGCAGCAGCGAGTAGCTCTTGCAAGGGCAATTATAATGAAGCCGGCTCTTCTTCTCGCTGACGAACCGACAGGGAATCTCGACCCCAAGACAGGGGATAAGATTTTCGCATTAATTCAAGAGATGAGTCAAGACTTCGATCTTACCACTGTCATAGTTACACATAACCATCAATTGGCAAAAAAGATGGATCGTTGTCTTGTCTTAAAAGAAGGCAAGCTGGAAGATGCTGATTTATAACATACCTCGTAAAATTTTATTAATTTAGAGCCTTACAGCTTGTAAGGTGAAAAAAAATAACAAGAAACAGAAAGATTATTCTTAAAATAAAACACTTACATCTACTATTAAGGCTCTTATCCCTAAAACCTTAATATTTATTCCAGTTTATCTGGGTTAGAGCCTATTTCTTGGACAATTTGCTTCGAATTCATTAATAGATAAAAGGTTTAGGGTGTAAGGTTCATGGTTTAAGGTTTAGAGTTTGTGCCATCAAAGACCTGATACCCGTAACCTGACACCTGATACCCGGCACCTGATACCTGAAACCTTATGAATAGCCAATATCTTTTCAGAAAACATATCCTTCTATTTTTTTCCTTATTATTAGTCTGGTGTTCTATTCTCCCTGATACGGCACAAGCCGTAAATGAAATTGATCCATTAAGAACGACTTACAATACCCTTATCCTGCCATTAAAAGTTAATACTGTTAAAAACAGTCAGACACTTGAAAAAA
>WTBG01000141.1 GCA_013139225.1 Deltaproteobacteria bacterium | reverse complement strand
GCGGATCATGTGTCAGTGTCTGCCCCAAGGACTGCCTTGTGATGGGCGAGGAAAGCCCTGAGCTGTCAGGTGAATGCAATTCCTGCGGGCTGTGCTATCTGGCATGCCCCAGGACTTTTCTTCCCATGACGTCAATGCAGCAGTGGTCGTTCGGCACCGATGAGATTCCGCCCCTTGGCACCTATCTGGAAGCCGTCCTTGCAAGCTCCAACAGTGAAAAGATAATGGAGCACTCCCCTGACGGCGGGATTACAACAACAATATTCACCTATCTTCTGGAAAACAAGCTTGTTGATGCAGTGATTACCTCGGGAAAGCAGCACGATTGCATCTGGTGTAATCATCCCAAGCCCCTGGCAGTAACAGACCCGGCTGTTCTCATCCAGTGCATTGACCGTAAATATGACCCCAACCCCCTGTTGACGCTTCTGCGGCAGACAACCGGATTTGAAAAGGTTGCCTGTGCAGGGCTTGCGTGTCATGTGCTAGGCCTTAAGAAGCTCCAGTATGCTGCCCGGGCATACCGGGAAGCCTTGCCGGCCTTTGCAAAAAGGGCTGACAAACTCACCCGGAATATTGACTTTGTTGTGGGTATCGGATGCATGTGCCGCATGGGAAAGGGTGCATGGGACGTGATGCTCAAAGAAGTCGGGGTGAGCGGCGAGGACCAGGTGGTAAAACATTTAGAGGAAAGAATAACCGGTGACTATGTATTTCATCTGAAAGACGGTGGTGAAGCACGGGTTCTACATACGCGTATAATTGAAGACCCGCACCACATGTGCTTCCTGTGCTGCGATTATGACGGCTATTTTTCCGACCTTACCATCGACCGTTCCGAGTTTCAGCCTTACAGCACCGTGCTTCTGAGAAATGAAAAGGCACAGCAAATCTTCAGCCAGTGCCTTGAAAAGAGCCTGCTGCACACCCGTGAGATGCCGGACGAAGGCAGCGACTTTGTCCAGGACATGAAACCAATGCTCCAGGGACTGGTTGAATTTGACACTTACGGATATGAGCACTTTCTGAAGGAGGGCTCCTTCAGGATAGATCCCACTATGCAGCAGATGATGAGCCATTTTGAAGAGAGGCGCATGCGGGGCCTTCCTGAAAATGTCTTTCTGGAGCTTTTAAAGAAATATCCCCAGTTTGAATTCGCAAAAAAGAAACGAAAAGAACTTGGCTATGAAAATCCGGATTTTTTCTAGCATTAATATAAGAAAGTATGTTATTGCGTAAAGAATAATTGATCTGAACTTTCTGCAGATGCTTTGTCCAGATGTATCGGGACTAGAGGGTATATCCATATGTAACAAACATTTAGGCCTGTGGCTTGCTCGCCTTGCCCGAGCTAGGCCAGGGAGCGAAGCCAGGGGAGGTTAAAAGCAGGCCGCCGCCCAAGGCACATTCCCCAACAGGAGATCGCCACAAAGATTATTATGGTTCTCAAATCCCACCCTGGGATGATGAGTGCTGTGACCCTGACTACCACTTTTGAAGCTTATATTTAAAAAATGAATCCAGGGCTGATAGTAGACGTTTGCGTAAAATCACATTATCAGGCATAAAGTTTGCCGATGTTCTCTTCGTGATTCTTTTCTGTTAATTTCTCCAGAATGTTATACCCACCCCATCAGCATATCTTCTTCAATGATATTGACACAAAAATGATGTTTTGCTATATTACTTTGCTCTGAATTAAGGCTACGGGCTAAGCATCAATTTGCGATACAAACTAAAGATGTGTGTAGTGAAGGCAAAAATTTTCAGAAGAAAAGGATAACTATATGAAAAAATTATTTATTGGATTGATCGTATTTGTCGTACTTCTCTATGGAGTATATAAGATCACGGCTTGGTACCAAAACCGGCCAGACAAACCTGATTATTATTATGATGTGTACACCACTCAGGACACGACCCCTGTAGGCAAGGTGGCGATCTTTATGGTGGGGCTGTCTACCGCTGAGGTTTATGAGCCCGACTGGTGGCACAACATTTTTAACCATGTTCGCCATGTTATCATCCCCTGGCCGGGACGCTTTTTTGCCGGTCTGGACATGGGTATCGCACTTTTTGATCCTGAGAGATTCTATGAGTATACTGAATTTGAGCCGACGGACCTGGTCGATTATCTTGGCAACAGGTTTGACATTGACGCTGTTCCCTACATCGAAAAGTACCGACGTGGTGAAGTTGAGTGGCAGGGGCCCACCAATCGAATTTATCTCGATAGTGGCTATTTTCTCTATAAGGGAAGAAAGGGAGGGATACCCTCAATGGCTGGCAAAACCATGAACCGCGCCCGGCTGTGGTATTACGGTAAGGGTTTTAAAAACCGCAAAGTTCCGGCGGAATATCAGCGAAATAAGGTTCTGGACCTGGCTTTTGAAAAGCTGCAAGATAAATATGGTCCCATTCCCAATCGCCGGGCAGATTCCATGGACCCCTGGGAGATGCATCAGGAGTTGTACGAACTGCTTGATGGGGGTGCTGACACCATTGTTCTCGCTTCCCCGATGGTCGTTTACTCCCACTACGAGGAGTTTAGAAACAGTTTTAAACATAGTTTTGAGATTATTCGACAGTGGGAAAAAGAGCGAGGAAAGGGCAAAAAGATAAAGATCATCATGGCACCACCCCTGGGCCATTTCCCGCCCATGCGTGAGGGATTTATCCAGTTATTAAAGGATCGTTTGGATACCCTTCCTCAAGGTGCATCAGTTAAGATTGCGGTATCGGTCCATGGGATGCCCTGGGACCACTTTCCCAACGAAGCCTGGCTCAAGCTCTCACCTGCCTATCGTGATCCCCTGCTTGAGGAGGTAAAAAAACTGCTCTCGAGCTATGATTTCAGTAAAACCGAAGTCGTAGAGTGCCAGGACCATTTTGCTGACCCTATCTGGGACCCTGAGGAGCATTACCTGTCTACCAATCGGGCCTATCTGGAGGGCAAACGGGATGGTTTCGACTTTGTCATCCAGCAGCCAATGGAATTTTTCACAGAGAATACTGACACCATGTTCAGCCATGCCCAGCATAACTATCATCATTTCCCTGGCTATAACATTTATGAAACGATTGACTATCCTGACTGGGATGTCCCCTACACCCGTGAATTTGATCTGGATGGGACCTGTACTATCTATAACGGGGTGCTGATTGGCCCCAAGTACCGCCACTATGTTGCCGATTCATTAAGCCAAGCAATTGATTCGATTCTGTCCAAATCGAAAGTATTGCAAGCTAAGGAAAAGTAAGATTATACTACAAATGAAGTTCTTTAATAGTTAGGACAACTCAAGAGGATGAGGAATTTCAAGAGCAGGGAATCGAAATGATTGGTGGTGTGCTGATATTGATGACGGGAGAGGCAGAATAGACTCTATTATCATATGTATCTCAATAATCCACATTACCATCCGTATCTTACGATAAAATTTGCCTGAATCTGACTTGATAAGTTTGCAAGAATGGTAAAGTTTTTTTGTCTTCGCAAGTATCCCTATATATGGTATTAAGACCTTTACCAAAAAATTATT
>WTBG01000247.1 GCA_013139225.1 Deltaproteobacteria bacterium | reverse complement strand
TCACCATTGTGAAGGCTTTCTCAACCGTTTTTTCGATATCAGGATTAACCAAACAACAGGTAGCAGGAGACAGCATACTACGAGACATAAGAAAATCACGGTCAACCCCCTTTTTGTCTAAAAAAGTCCACATTTCAATAAGACGGTTCTCAAGAGAGTTAATATTTTCTTTCTCAAAAGGCTCAATATTAGTAGGTACAATCCCCCAGACAAGAATCCCTCCTCGGTCTAAAAATTTCTTAATAGATGAAGTATAAGAGGCAAATACCTCTCCATTAGAATACACATCAAGGGAGAGAATATCAAGATCTAGCCCTAACAAAAAATCCCAATCAGGATTGCCACATAAATGGACGCCCCTCGGTCTCTCAATGAGAGAGAAGAAGATTTCCATATCCTTTCTTGCTGCAACATCTCCATATCCTGACATGGCGCTGAAAACAAACTGAAGCCCGGGCTCGTCAATAAACATAAATGCATTCTGATTTATTTTTTTGAGCTTGCTTAACTGAATGTTAATACGACGGGCTAAAAATTCAATTATAAAGGGACGTACTGTGTCGTCGAAAAGGATGGGACGATTGTCTTGATCCACAACATTAAACCCAAAGCTGATGGGACCTTCCAATTGTCCTCGTATGGCAGGACGGTCAGCGAGATCAAGCTTCAGAAAACGATGATACACCTCTGAGTAAGTTTCACTAATATCAAAATACTCAGGTTCTTCAAAGTGGGCCATGGCTTCTTCAAGTTCGTTTGTAAATTTTTCTATAGAAAAACGCAAAGTTCTTTTCTCAACATCTAGGATAATTCCAGGAAAGTGTTCAGAAGCTTGAACATACATATCTTCATAATAACTGTAGCGAGGAAGTTGCGGCCAGAATGGAACATCCAAAGATAGTGCCATTTCAAGGGCACGATTTATATCTGTGTGAGGCATAACCGCCATAGCTGTGGTTAATAAATTGCCTGGAATAGTCACTATTTTTCTTTTTTAGATGATGGGGGTATTTAAATTATTTAATAGTGCACTTTTAAAATTTAGCTAACAGAATAAGAAGTGTGGATACTCTTCTGTTTTTAATTGCTCAAGTCATTATCGGAAGTCATATGCTCTTACTCCTGCCACAAAGCTGTATGCTGAAATAAGACAGGTTGTCAACACAGTATGGGAAGGGTGGTTCACTCTCATTTAGGACACGGCTCAAGATTCATACCATGAATAGAACAGAGGGGGTTTTCTCCTATAAGGAGATAGTTTCCGCCAGTGGGGCATTTTGAAACTGTCTTGGAAGGAAAATGCTTTTGCAGTTTTTCCATATCGAGTGTAGTGTGATCCTCCAGGGTAAAGCTACCTGGCAAGGCCTTCTTATCAAGTGAAATGGTCTTCTTTATCTGGCAGAGATTGTGTAGGCAGAGTGCTTTCCAGTGCTCACTCCTGAACCCATTATCACTAAAATTTTGCAGGATAGTCTTTGTGTCGTTGAGCCCTTCAAATATGAGGTATGAAGTCATGGTGGCCTGAGAGACGGCATCAACGTAAGGATCGAAAAGGAGAGGTTTAAAGGGATCTTTCCCTACAACCCGTGATTTTAACTTAGCAATGTCTTGTTGATCCCAGGTAACATTCCCAAATTTGGTGAGACCGATAGGGCTAAGATATACGATATGTCCATTGTGGTCGAGTATATAAAAGAAGTGAACATTATGACAGATATCACAGATACTGTACTTACTTACAACCCTTCCGAAAAGGGATGCGTTTTGTTTTTCCTCACCTGTGAACCCCAGGTAAATCGTTTCACTGTTTTCCAGTTCTTTTTTTTCAATTGTCTCTATTCCCTCCTCTACCACTTTCATTGAATTTTGCATCAGCTTTAACAGTTCTTTTTTAGTGAGATTCGGTGTAAGTGGGGTTACTTTACCTTGCAGTATTTCCTCGGCTCTGACATGGGTTAAAGAGTGTGATCGATAGACTATCCTTCCAGAATCATTAACCAGGCAGAGAAGAGGGTTTTCTCCCACTTCAAAGCGGCGTTGTAGTGTTCCCGTATCATCTTGGAGTAAAAGGGTGGTGGTGGGTATCTTTTGTAACTTTTCTAGTTTCTGAGGAGAAAAGATGCGATTAAGGGCGCCGATAATGACTATTACAAGGTTTTCTTCATTAACAAAAGAGAGCACTACCTTCAACTGATGTCCTGCATTACGAATATCGTCATCGAGGGGAAATGCTTCAAGGGGGGGGAAGTAGAGGAGCAGTCTCTTGTTTTTAAAAGGTTCACTGGGATATTTTGTCTTGAGGGTTGTGAGAAGAAGTTGGGGAACCTTGTAGCCAGGTTCTAGACCTTCCAAATCTGCTTTATACAATGCTTCTATTTTTCTCAAATAGACCTCATGAGAACCCACAGATCCTGGGTGGTGGTAGAGAACAAACCATGCTCCGGAGGGGGCTTTTCGTAAGAGATAGGTTTGGGGTGTTCCTTCTTTCATATTGCCCAAACTGTCAAACACACTTTTGGAAGGATCAGCAAAAATTGGATAACGTGGTGTGAAGCCTTTTTGAAATGCAGAGATCTCTTTAGGATTGTTTCCCACAGTAATACCAATAAGATCAGCCTTGTTTTTAAGGATTTGATTGGATTTGAGCGAATCCCATAGTTGGTTGAAGACAGGTACCTGTTCTTTACAGGTGTGACAGTGTACATTGAGCATTTCGACGAGGATAATTTCAGAAGTGAAATCATTAAGGGTAATTGATTCTTTTTGTGGTAGACGCAGGGCTTTAAGCTCTTCTTGGCTGAGATTATTTTTCAGGCTGAACGGGGGAAAGGGATCTCCCACCCGCACAGGAGAAGGTTTTTGAGCCAGACCGGATGGTATAAGGGAAAGGGCGATCAGCAAAGGGAAGACAATTGATGGAATAATTTTTTTTAGCACGTTCGCTCTCCTTTTACACTTACGCATGGTTATGGTGGTTAGAGACTAAAACACAAGAGCAATGGATAGGCAACAACATTTTATTCTCTATACCTTTCCTGAAATGCCTTTTGAGCAGCTTTTCTTCTAGCCGCCTCTTCAGGGTCCATTTTGTTAATAAACCAGCGATGATCTTTAGATGATAAAACCTTATCGATCCACTTTTGTAGTCTCTTTGCCTGTTTGACCTTTGCCGGATCATCTGAGTGTAAATTGTCTTTAGCGATTTTTTCAAGTTCAGGAATAAATTCCGTATAGAAGTTTTTTGCAACTTCATATATGCCATGCCAGTGGGTGTAGTCAGGTCCCATCATAGATGCCCCGTGTCTTCCGCGACGGCCTTCATGGTGCCAAAGTTCAAACCAGATGAAATCGATTTTATTTCCAAAGACAACCGGTTTTAAAAGAGGCTTTGCCA
>WTBG01000219.1 GCA_013139225.1 Deltaproteobacteria bacterium | reverse complement strand
TGTCTCGTATAGGATTTAGTTATGATGTTGGTGATGTTGTATCAGCAAGTGTTAACTCATTACTGCCTTGGCCCCTTCAGGTTGGTGCTGATAGCAATGCACTAATATGGGCTATGACAAGTTTTTTAGTAGGTGTCGTCGGGGTAGATAACAATAGTACTACATGGCGGGAAACAGGCGTTCCAGGTGTTTGGGCAAGTGGTAGGGACAGTCATGATAATCAATGGCAATGGTTAAAGGTGTTACCAGTGTTGGTTGGTGTAGAAAAAGACTTCGCTTTAGAACAGGGAAGATCTCTCAACCAGGAAGATTTCATAAGGTTTGAGGAAGAGCTTAGGTCTTCAAGGAATAATTTTACAGAAGAATACGGCCTTAAAATCAGCTCATTACTAATGGAAAAGCTAACCGATGATGAGATTATGGCAAACGTGAGAAATCTCTCAGAGAAATTGAATGATAGGATGACGTTTCTTTACTTAACTAATCTTCCCATTGGTGATAAAAGAAGTGTAGCTCTGATTCTTGATCCTTTAAGTGAAACAACGTCTGAACTTAATACGCTGCTTAGATATGTTGAGGAAAAGATTTTAACTGATGAGATAAGGGTTGAGATGGGCATTCTCTTGGATGAATTTGCTCAAGATATTCAGCCCCAACTAAAGGCAGTTAAAAAAATGGTTACTGCTCCTTAATATCCCTCCTTTTCTAGAACGGAGTATTGGAGTACTGAAGTATTGGTATTAAGATCGAATAGATTTGTATGCCGAAAAATAACTGATGGAATTCTGGTGTTTTATCATTTTGTTTTTCCATTACTCCATCATTCGAATACTTGAGAGAACAAATGAGAACAGCCATGCCCTCTTCTGGGTATGGCTTCTTTATCAGCTCAATCTCTGGGTTAAAACTTCATTCATACTTCCTGATCGATACCCCTCAAGGTCTAGAGTTATATAGGTAAAACCCAGTTTTTTAAACTCTTTTATTACCAGCTCTCTTACTTTATGATTCTGGAATCGGTCTATATCTTCCGGTTCAACTTCGATGCGTGCAGTGGAGCCGTGATATCTAACTCTACACTGTTTAAAATTGAGGGTGTGGAGATATTCTTCAGCCTGCTCTACCATGCGCAGTTTTTTTCTATCGATTGGTTGGCCGTAGGGAAATCGGGAAGCAAGGCAAGCAAGTGAAGGTTTATCAAAGGTAGGGAGATCCAATTTTTTTGAAAGTTGCCTAATCTCTTTTTTGCTGAAACCGGCTTCTCTTAAAGGGCTTCGAATCCCCAGTTCTTTTAGTGCCTTTAATCCAGGACGGAAGTCTTTTTCATCATCTCGATTGGAAGCTTCTACCACGGATTTGCAACCTTCTTGCTTGGCAATCGATTTCAACAGAGAAAACAACTCCCTTTTGCAAAAATAACAACGGTTAGGGGGGTTACGCGTAAAATCCTGACAATCCAACTCGTGTGTTTTAACACGTTTATGTTTTACCTTTATCATTTTGGCTATGTTCCGTGCAGCTTGATTTTCTCTTTTGGTAAAGGTAGGGGAAATGGCAGTTACTGCCAATACCTGATCACCCAGAACATCTTTGGCTATTTTAAGAAGAAGGGTACTGTCCACTCCACCGGAGTAAGCAACAAGGATACCATTCATGCGTTTTAATATCTGCTGCAGTTTTTTAAGCTTCTTTTCCATTTTAAGACAACCTATTCACTTGAAGGGATGATTTTCGAAAAAACTAACATTATTGATTGAGATGTGCAACTACTTTTTATTTGTCATTCCTGCGAAAGCAGGAATCCAGTGATTTCAAGTTGTTGTGGACTCCCGCTTCCGCGGGAGTGACTCGGTTTTTGACTTTTTGCAAAACAGATAAGTTTAGTTTCATTCTTCGTGTTTTTCGTGGTTATAATTGTTTTGGTTGTGGCTATGCTGCGCTGTGTTCTCTGTGGTTTGGTTTTGACAATACGTGGGTGTGAAAAAGGATGGAATCATGGATAAAGTGCTTGATAACAGGAAATAGGCGTGTTAGTTCTCATATGTTGTAATAACATAGCGCTTTAATAATTTTACTATTTTCTTTGAAAGAATCAGATATTGCTGATTCGAAAGCTTGTTTTTTTTAAAAAGCAAAAGTGTTACGAAAAGTTTGAATTCTCCCTGGGCGTCAAAAAATTTAAGAGATGTTGTAACCCATTCATGAAAGCAGTTGTAAAAACAACAAGATGAAGCCATTGATTGTATTCTATCTGTTAACGTTGATGTTCACAGGCTGTCTTTCCCCCCTGTCAGTAAATGCTCAGGAGGAAAAAATCCTGCAGTATATATACCTTTTCTCTCAAGAAGAGCAGTTGGTTGCTTATCAGATGCTAGTGAAAGATGATCCTCAAAATCCAAGGCTTCAGAACAGCCTTGGATTTTGTTACTATCGAACAGCAGACTATGATAGTGCTGAGCAGCATTACGTTAAAGCTTTGGCTCTTGATCCCACCTATTCTGTTGCTTATAATAATTTAGGTGTAACATATCTTAAAAAGGATAGAAGTGATATTTCGAAGCACTATTTTGAGAAGGCTATACGATATGATGCCCATAATGTGAAGGCGATGTATAATCTTGGAGTAGCTTATTTCAAAAAGGGAGATTATTTTAAAGCACTTCGTTGCTACCTTAAGGCTAAAAAGATGGATGCTGCTTATGTGAAAGAGCGGGGTGATAATGAGAAAGCAAAGAAGAAGGTTGAAGAGGCACTTAATAAAGATCCAGAAAACAAAATTCTGAAAAAAGTAAGTTCACAATTAAACCATTAAATTTGATTAGTAAAACATAAATATTCTTCATTTTGCTAAATATTTATAATTTTTCATTATTTTCACTTGACGAAAACTAATTTTATAGTATATTTGATAACATTCCGTGTTATATGAATAAGAAGTTGGGAAATTCAAGCGAGAGGAGGTGATTCTATTGAAGAAATTGTTACTAATATCTTGTACCTGTTTGTTACTTTTTGGATGTGCAGCATCTGATAAGGCTATGCTTCCTGATGATATCTGGATAACCAATGGGGATATCGATACGCCTTATAAACCTTTGGCTGCTATTGAGGTGGCAAAGATTGGATTCAGAATCTTTGCTGATATCGAACCTACAGATCTGGATATAGTCTTAAATCAGATGTTAGCAGAGGAAGCTAAAGCAGTGGGTGCCAATGCAGTCATCAATACGAAGTTTAATTCTCCTATCCTCCAACCCTGCTTTATGGGATACGTTCCCTATGTATGTGGGTTCGGTGTAAGCACTGCCCAAGGTGTAGCAGTGAAAACAAAGAAGAAATTGAAATAATGCTTTTTTGTGTTCAAAGTTAATTCATAGCAGCCCTCTCATAAAATGGGGAGGGCTTTTTTTATTACTTTTTTCGTTAAAATCCTCTGTGAGGTTGAAAATAGTGTGCAGAAATATTCTTTTAAAAATCACAAAGATTAGTACAACAGTCTTCTTATTTGTTTTTTGTATACTGTTCTTTAAAGTGAACGGTTTGGCAAATCAGACTTCTGCTCAGGACATCATCTCAAAAATGGAGCAGAACTTTTTAAAGATAGAAAATTATCAGGTTAATGTAAGCCGAATCTATTACCGCGATGAAGTTCTAAAATCTCAAGAAGAATGGCGGTTCTTCTTTCAAAATCCTGGATTAGCAAGGATAGACGTCATGCTTCCCAAGAAGGTTACCCTGCTAATCAATCAGGAAGATATCTGGCAGTACATTTTGGAAGAGAAAAAGGTGGTGAGGAGGAAGATAAAGCATCTTAGAGAGAAAGAAAGGATGCTTCTGGTAGGCAAATTTATCAAACCATATGAGATCGAGGGGTGGGGTCTTTCTATCAGTTCAAAGTTTGGGGATCGTTTGAGATTAGTGAAGGAAGAAGTTGTTAAGGGTAAGAAATGTTATCTTATTGAATGCAAACCTAAGACAGATGATTCTCAGGGATTGAGACTTCTGGTTTGGATTGATAGGGAGAGGCTTGCCTTGGTTAGAAAAGAGCTTTATAAAGAAGCTGACAATTTAATAAGCAGGACAGAAAACGAAAACTTTCTAGAAATTATTCCAGGCATCTGGCTGCCCCGTAAAGTTGAAACCGCTGTTCAAACTGAGAAGGGTGAAATTGTAAAGCAGTTAATATTGAGAAATATTAGAATGAATGAATCCATGCCAGCAAAAACTTTTCAATTTATCCCTCCCAAAGAGTGTGAGGTGATGACGTTAAATGGGAAGGGAGAAATGGTAAAGGAACAGTAAGTTTAACTAACAATCTTTGAGACATAAGAAGCTTGATCCTAGCTACTGGATGTTTTTTTAAGTCTTTTATCCAGTATCCAGCATCGTTTTTTTAACAACTGATTAATCATAAAGAAAGCAGGAATTACGCTAAAAGTTCAGAGCAAATTCCAACACAGGTCCCTCTTTCCCTCCTTTCAGATTGATCGATAAATTATATTTCCTTCTGAATCCTTCCAGATATTCTTCCCGCACGTTTTTGTTAAATTTGTGGGCACTGTTTAAAGCTCCAAAAATATTACCACTGTAATAATTAAGACTGAAGAAAGAGACAAGTCCACCCACTGCATAAATTTCACTAGCGAAAGCCTCGTAAGCGCCGTAAAAAAGCAAGGCGTTTGTGATGAAAGAGAAGATAGCCTGTTTCTTTTTCCCCATATAAAAATGACCAGCTCCTGGGATAACCGCGGCTAAGACACCTGCCATGAGAGGCGATTTGCGAGGAAGATGTGGTAGCTGTTTTAAGGCACCTGCCAATTCTTGA
>WTBG01000020.1 GCA_013139225.1 Deltaproteobacteria bacterium | reverse complement strand
TATATGGAGTATCAAACATAAAAATCTCTGAGTTTCCCCGGACACGGAAGGCGTATTGATAATTACTAAGGCTAAATTGAGGTGCTGCCTGATCCATCATCCAGTAAACGGCATCTCCCTGCCCATGTCCGCCCTTAACTTGGCCGGGGGCAGGTCTCCTTGCCATGTAAGTTCCCTCAAAGGGGGTTCTGGAACGTTCGAAATCACCAGGAATAAAGATGTGCTCGAATATAAGGTTGCCCGGTAAATCCGAGTTGAAAAACCCTCTAAACATCCAGAGACTGAGCTTCAGCTCATCAAAGGGCTGAATCCCGGGTGTGGCGTACCGTAGATCAATAGCGTTAATCTTGTCAATGGTCTGGACCATCTCTACTTCACTCCAGACAACCACCTGCTTCCCCAGCCTGATATTCCAGGGACCCTTGTACACATCCAGGTAGAACTCATTGATCCAGTCATCCGTATCATAGCGATTCGTCTGATACTTCTTGTGCATCCTCCGCTTGGTGGAAAATGATCTGTGCAAATGTTTATCTATATCCGGGGCAGACTCGTAGTAATACCTTAAATATGTCTGGAGATTGACCAGCCAGTCACCATTATCCACCACGTTAGTTAAAGCCTCCAAAGTGAATATGGACTGATTTAATGCAAATCCTGTTTTGCGATAGAATTTATCATCATCAGGGTACTTGGTCAGATAAACCATGAACTGCTCCACTCTACCTTTGATCCTCAGCTTACCATCAAAAAATTCATAGGTAGCAAAGGCATCAAAAGGTATCAGGAGGAGAACAAATACCAGTGCAAGGAATAAACTCGTTTTTTTTGTCATTACCATCCCTCCTTTCAAAAAATGTAAGAAAAATTTAGATAACTTATTTATTTCACCTTATCTATAAATTTTGGTTTAATGATGGCAATCATACTGGGGAGAAGTAATAAAGCACCCAGCATATTAAGCAGCAGGAGAATAGCTAAGAGTATGCCCATATATGCCTGAAATTTTAAGGCTGAAAATACCCACAACATCAGCCCCACAGTAAGAGTAGTAGCAATAATAACAATTGCCCTCCCATTAGTTCTCATGGTATTTATAATAGCGGTATTTAAATCTCCTGATTTTTTCCTTTCCTCCCGTAACCTGCCTACAAAATATATGCCGTAATCTACCCCCAATCCAATACCTATGGAGGAGACCGGGTAGGTATTTACCGTCACACCAATGTGGTATGCCCCCATCAGGGCAAAGGTGATAATATTAGAAATAGCCAGAGGAATGGTTAAAAGCAAGCCAGCCAGGATGCTCCCGAAATTGATAGCACAAAAGACAAATACCCCCAAAAGTGCCAGGGTAAGATTTAAGGTTTGAGAAGCAGCAATCTCTTCTCTTATCCCCGCTTCCACTCCTACTGCCCCACCTGCCAACAGATATTTCCCACCTTTAAGCTGGGAGTGGTTGTCGACATAATCGTGAATGCTTGCAATTATATTTTCAGTGGTTGTGGGCATCTTATCCCTGCAGTAAATGATGATATTGCTCATCATATCCCTGGGCTCTACATAGCGATCCCAGGTCCCTGGCTCTCCGGAATACACCATGTGTTTGTAAAGGAAAGTTAATACATTATCTTCTTTGGGAATGTGATTCCAGTTGGGATCATCTTCATTGGAAGTCATAAGAAAAGCTGGGAGTTTATCCGCCACAGAAGAGACGAACATAACGCGTGGCTGTTTCATCATAAAACGACGAAAACGATTCATTTCCCTTAAGGTGTCTGGCTCGGAGATAAAACCTCCTTTTTCTCCCTCTAACACCACATATAAAGGATTAAGGAGTGGCATATTAGTAATAATCCGCATGGCGTCCTTATTGTATCTGTGCCAGGGCCAGAGTATTGAACTCCCCGGGAAAAAGTCACCCACATGAAGTCTGCTGGCATATTGAAGCCCCACAACTATCACTATAACGTTAGCAGCTACAATTACCCATTTGCCTTTTCCCACAATCATATATCCCAGCCAGACAAGAAGTCTATCCAGTGCTCCTGGTTTAGCCCTCTTCTCTTTTATGGCTTCAATCTGTGCTGCAAGCCTTTTTGACGGTTTAATGTAGGAAAGCACCAAGGGGGTAAAGAGCAGTGCAAGAATGACGGTAGCTACAGACCAGAAGGCACAGGCAATAGATATATTCTGCAAGAGAGGTATTGCAGCAATAGCAACCAGTCCAATTCCCAGGGCATCCGTAATAATACCCGTAACCCCGGGAGCAAACATGCTTTTAATCAAGGTATGCGCAGCAGTCTTTACATCTGCACCTTTTTCTACCTCTTCCAGATAGCGGTTAATCAACTGCATGGAATGGCGCGCCGTCATCAGAGATATCAGAAAGGGCAAAACCAGAATAAGGGGATCCAGATTGAATCCTACCAGTGACATGAAACCCAGGCCCCATATTCCACTTAGAATTAATGATATAACAGGAATGAACATGCCCCGCTTGGACCTGTAGTATAGATAGAGAAGCAGCATAATAGCCAGAGTGGTAAGGCCTAATACACCGATAACCTTCCTGCTGAGATCTCTAACATAACCCAGATGCACAGGCTCGCCTGCAATATTTATAATATGATTATCATCCTCCATCTCATTCTGGAGTTTTACGAACTCTTTATAAACGGCATCATACCCAATTTCTCCCAGCTCCTCTTCAAAGAAATCGACCATAATTAAGGTCTTCTTACTATCCCAGGAGACATAGGGACCATAATATCTGCCTGAACTGTAAATCTTCCTCTTCAAATCTTCCATCTCCTCCTCATTCTGAGGAATATCAGGAAACATCAGGGGGGAAATATCCATGGACCCTGCGACAAACTTAAAATGTTTCATCTTGCTCAGCGCAATAGATCTGATCTTGTACCTGTCAACTGCAGGGAGCGTCTCTAAACGTTCTGAAATCTCTTTTACCTTGGATAGTGTCTTCTGATTAAAGATATCACCATCCCTTACCTGAACCATGATGAGAACCTGATTGGCTCCGCCAAAGGTATCTCTGATTTGATTGTGGACTTTAATATAGGGGTGTCTTTGAGGGAGGAGATCAGCAAAATTGGTATCAACTTTTAATTTTAAGATTTTTGAGGATGTGAAGAAGCCCAAGGGG
>WTBG01000050.1 GCA_013139225.1 Deltaproteobacteria bacterium | reverse complement strand
TGGCCTTAGCTGTGGGTGCATCTTATGAGGAAGCCGCCAGGATTTCCAATCATGCTGCTGGCATTGTAGTAAGTAAATTAGGAACAGCTACGGTGACCCCGGAGGAACTTATTGATAATATAACAGCAGATCCCTTTTGATTGAACATGAGTGAACCGTCAGCTCCGAAGCCGGTAAAGTTGATCGTTAGTCTTATTTCAGGGGATGAGAACATTATCGCTTCCGTTGCGGGTAAGCTTTCTCAAGTCTATGGTGGAATAGATTTTATGAGCAAACTCATTCGCTTTAATAAGACGGATTACTATGAAGCGGAGCTGGGGAAAAGCCTGGTGAGAAGGTTTGTAACTTTCGAAAAACTTGTTGAGCCTGATGGGTTGCCTGAGGTCAAACGATGGACGAACAGGCTCGAATCAGAGCATAAGGATAGAGAGGGAAATAGAAAGGTCAACCTTGATCCAGGTTATATATCTTTGTGTCATCTGATTTTAGCTACCAATAAAGGATTTTCTCACAGACCTTATTTGCGGGATGGGGTTTATGCTGACTTAACCCTCATGTACAAGGGGAAGAGCTTTCAGCCCTTGGAATGGACATTTCCTGATTATGGTACCGACGAGATTATTGAAATAATGAACAGGCTGAGGGAAAGGTATAAGATCAAGCTTGGGGGAAATTGAAATTAATGCCTTTCGGACATATATAATGCTCGATTCTTGATACTGGATTAGATGGTTGCGGATTGCGGAATATAAGAAAAAGACGCTGGTTGCTCGATACTGGATTAAGAAGTTTAAGATTTAGGTTGTGGTTGCGCAGCTTGAATCGGTATTTTGGCGCGGCTATGGATGAGAAATAACCCAACCTTTTGACGGAAGACGAAACCAGCAGCGCTACCGAATAACGAGCAACTTTTTTATCCAGCATCGTTTCTATTACCATGGGCACAAACTATAGCAGCAAAATTACGACAAAATTCTTACAGGTAAAACTGGCAAGAGGGGTTTAAATGTTAAAAAGCATGACCGGTTATGGACGGGCAGAATCAGCGGAGGGGGAAGCTAAGATTGTTGTTGAGGTAAAGTCAAGCAACCATAGATACTGTGATGTTTCTCTTCGAATTCCCCAAAAGTGTTTTGCCCTTGAAAATGAAATTAAGAGATTTGTATTGGCACGACTCACGAGAGGAAGGATTGAACTCTCCATACAATTTGAAAGTGAAGAGCAGGAAGAGCAGAATCTGGAATTAAACATACCCCTGGCACGTCGTTACTGCCTTCTCTTGAAACAGCTGAAAGAAAACTTGCAGTTGTCTGAAGAGATTACTCTCGACCAGGTTTTAACGCAGAAAGATGTTATTGTTTCTCAAGCTACTACTCAGAATCAGGTTTGTGAATGGGAAGTGATGAAAGGTCCCCTTTCCTCTGCCATAGATGAGCTTGTGAGAATGAGAGGAGTGGAAGGCTTGCAATTAAAGGAGGACTTTCTTTCACGGCTGAACAAGATTGAATCCTTGCTTGATCAAATCAAACATATTTCTGACTCAGCATCTGAAGATCATCAGAAGAGTTTAGGTGAAAAAATACAGGCACTCTGTAAGAACATGGAGATTGATGAATCAAGGCTTGCCCAGGAGGTAGCCTATTTAGTTGAGAAGAGTGACATTTCGGAGGAACTGGTGAGAGTGAAGAGCCACCTTATTCAGTTTAAGGAATGGTTAGATTCTGAAGATGCGGTTGGAAGGAGATTGGACTTTTTAATCCAGGAGATCCACAGAGAAGTGAATACCATAGGTTCTAAATCTTACCGTGCAGAAGTCTCGCTAAAAGTAGTGGAGATCAAAAACGAACTGGAGAGAATCAGGGAGCAGGTGCAGAATATTGAATAGACGTATCTGCTCGAGACTAAGTGGGGTTTTGGGCAGACAATGAATAATGAAAATTGCAAAGTGTAAAATTCGAAGCAAACAGAACTGATTAATTAACAATAGGTCTGTTCTGAAATCATTAAGAGGAAGAAGAGGTGAGTTCTAAGTTGCTGAATATTGGCTTTGGAAATACTGTGGTATCTTCTCGAGTGGTAGCAATTGTAACCGCGGGCTCTTCACCCATGAAACGATTGAAGGAGGAAGCCAAAGAGGGTAGTAAGTTAATTGATGCCACACAGGGCAGGAAGACACGGTCCATCATTATTGCAGACAGTAACCACATTATACTCTCTGCTATTCAGGCAGAAACAATTGCCCAGAGATTTGAGGGTGAAGAGGAATAGCCGTGAAGAAGGAACCCCTTTTATTTATAGTTTCTGCACCATCAGGGGCGGGAAAGACTTCCCTTTGCAGGGAAGTCGTTACTCATGTTCCGGGCTTACACTTTTCTATTTCTTATACTACCAGACCTCCTCGGCAAAATGAGATAAACGGGGTCGATTACCAATTTATATCGCCAGGAAATTTTCGTAGGATGATTGAAGAAGGTCAACTGGTAGAGTGGGCTGAGATCTACGGAAATTTTTATGGGACTTCAAAGACTTCTGTGGAAGAATACAGAAGTAAAGGAACAGACATTGTTTTTGATATTGATCCTGTTGGCGCCAGGAGCATTACGGAAGAGTATAGTGACAGTGTTACCATATTTGTTCTTCCCCCTTCCTACGGGGAGTTAAAGGAAAGATTGATCCAGAGGGGAACAGATGATGAGTCAGTCATAAAAAAGCGTCTGGATAGAGCTAGAGAGGAAATTGAGCAATCAAACTGGTATCAGTACCGGATTGTTAATGATGATTTTAAAAGCGCTGTTAAGCAGTTAAAAGATATTATTGCTTCTGAGCGCCTGAAAAGAAAGAGAAAGATAGTTTCACAATAATCTGCAGGAGGAAAGGTATTACTATGGCAAGGATAACAGTTGAGGATTGTTTGGAAAAGGTGGAAAACAGATTTGAATTGGTAGTGCTAGCTGGCAAGCGGACGAAGCAGCTCCTTAAGGGTTCTACCCCCTTGATTAAATCTGA
>WTBG01000255.1 GCA_013139225.1 Deltaproteobacteria bacterium | reverse complement strand
CTGTTCAAACACTGCCTCAAAAATGCTCTGATTCCTATATTGACCACAGTGGTTATGACTATACCTTTTCTCTTTATGGGCAGCCTCCTCATGGAATCATTCTTTGCCATTCCTGGATTGGGTTCATTTACCATCGATGCTATTCAGGCACAAGACTTTGCCATTGTTAGGTCTATGGTATATCTGGGTTCAATCCTTTATATTGCTGGTCTCATTCTCACAGATATTAGCTACACACTGGTAGACCCGCGAATACGATTTGAGTAATCATGCAATGATTCGAATTCTCCCTACAGATATTTTTATTTTTATCCTGGTTGCAGCTGGCTTAATTTTCATACTCCTTGCCAGACGCAGAGAGTATTGGCGCACTGCCTGGCAACAGGTGCGAAGTAATCACATTGCCATAATCTCTTTGGTTGTTCTTTCCATCTATGCCAGCATTGCCCTTTTAGACAGCATTCACTTTGAAGACAAAAAGTCTGCTAACACCCTAAGCCTTCTCGATTATATAGTTGCTCCTCTAAATCAACAGGTTGAAAAAACATATTCCGCACCCTTTGCGACTTATCAATACACAAAGGAAACTCTTGAACTACCCAAAGGAAAGACTGTGCGTATTTACCCAAGGCTCAAATACGCTGCTACTCACCTCGAAAAAAGTGATTCCAAAACCAGAGATATCACAATTCGTGTAATCAAAGGATTTCTACAGGGTACTTTGTCAGCCATCATACTTACAGCTATCATACTTGGCATCTATGATCTATTCACAAAGACCTTCTTGCGGAATGATCCTCACCATGGAAGGGGAAAAAGACCATCTAAAAGAACAGTTATAAATATAATGAAAATTTCTTTTGCCTTAACTATTCCCCTGGCTATTCTTATACACATTGCACCATATTATCACATATTTGGAACTGACAAAGTAGGTAGTGATGTCTTCTACCGGTCTATTAAAAGTATTCGAACCGGTTTGGTTATCGGAAGTGTAACAACTTTGATTGTCACTCCCTTCGCTATCTTTTTTGGGGTAGTAGCAGGCTACTTCGGCGGAATTATTGATGACATTATTCAATATGTTTACTCAACGCTTGCATCTATTCCCAGTGTTCTATTAATTGTTAGTTTTATGCTTCTTGTAGAATTTGGAGAAAGTGGGGGGGACATCGCATGGAGAGCTGATCGAAGGCTGCTTTCTCTCTGCATAATCATGGGCATTACTTCGTGGACTGGTCTTTGCCGACTCATCCGTGGTGAAACACTGAAGCTGCGCGAGCATGAATATGTTAATGCTGCTCTTGCTTTTGGTGTAAACCGCCTCAAAATTCTCTCTAGACATATTGTGCCCAATCTAATGCATATTGTTTTAATTTCTTTTATCCTTAGATTTTCGGGTCTTGTTCTTGCGGAGGCAGTTCTTGCCTATATTGGAATTGGGGTTGATCCTGCTATGGAAAGCTGGGGGAACATGATAAACACTGCCCGTCTCGAGCTTGCTCGCGAACCTGTTGTGTGGTGGAATCTAATAGCAGCTTTTTTCTTCATGTTCGGACTTGTACTTCCCGCAAACCTATTCGGTGATGCTCTCCGTGATGCCCTCGACCCAAGGCTTAAGACATAGGTGTGGGTATCCATGATCACAGTTGCATTTTGCTTTTTGTCTATCATTTTTCGGTTGCGCTGCTCGTCTTGTCTTTCGTTAAATGGTTGCGTTGTTATTCCCCTCACGCCTTTTCTCTAATTCAATACGTACCCGATGCCCGTATACCGTTACGAGTTGCGCAACCTTAAACCGTTTTACGCAACCCAAATCTTAATTTAATCTAGTATCCAGTATCTTTTTGGTTGTCTGCTAGATTAGTCATTAGCAAAAAATAAAATCCCCAAGCAATTAGATTGCGAGCACAATGACTAACAAACTTCTTGAAGTTAACAATTTAAAAACTTATTTTCACACCCCTTATGGTCTTGCCATGGCTGTGGATGGAATATCCTTTGAAATTTTAGAAGGTGAAACTTTTGCCCTGGTCGGTGAATCAGGATGTGGCAAATCTGTTACTGCACTTTCTATCATGAGACTTCTTCAAAAACCTGCAGGTTTTCATGCGGGAGGTGAAATCATTTTCCATGGCAGAGAACTCACTCGTCTGACAGAGCCAGAAATGAGAAATATACGAGGAAATTATATTTCCATGATCTTTCAAGAACCTATGACAAGTTTAAATCCGGTTCTTACTATAGGCAACCAGATTGCCGAGGCTATTAAACTTCATCAAGGGGTTGGAAATGCTAAAGCTAAAAAGGTGGCTATTGACATGCTCAAACGAGTTGGCATCCCTGACCCAGAGAAACGTTATGCTGAGTATCCACATCAGCTCTCAGGAGGTATGATTCAGCGAGTGATGATAAGTATTGCCCTCTCCTGCCATCCGGATCTTCTCATTGCGGATGAACCAACTACAGCACTTGATGTTACTATTCAAGATCAAATTTTATATCTGTTAAATGAGCTAAAGAAGGATTTTAACATGTCTATCCTTCTCATCACCCATGATCTGGGTGTCATTCATGAAAACGCAGATCGAGTTGCTGTAATGTATGCAGGTAAGATAGTCGAGATGACTGACAAAAATCACCTCTTTGAAAAACCAGCTCATCCCTATACCATAAAACTATTTCAGTCACTTCCCGGCAAAATGAAACGTGGAAACAGGCTGGAAACTATAAAAGGAATGGTCCCTAAAGCAACTCACTACCCCAAAGGATGTCGCTTTGTTGATCGCTGTCAACAGTCTATCTCCATATGTAATGATGTATCTCCATCCCTGCATATGAAAGAGAATGGCCATATGGTCGCTTGCCACCTCTATAGTCCAGAATTTCATGAAGTAAGATTAATTCAAGATTCAAAAAAAGAACCAGCTCACTCTCTTTCAGCTCATAGCCCACAAGAAGGTAAAATTCTTCTTTCAGTAAATGGTCTTAAGACATACTTCCCGATAAAAAAGGGAATATTAAAAAGAACTGCTGGATATGTAAAAGCAGTAGATAATATTGATTTAGATATTCCCGAAGGAACAACTATGTCTTTAGTAGGCGAGTCTGGGTGTGGCAAGACTACCTTTGGCAAAACAGTCATTATGCTGCATAAACCTACTGAAGGTAATATAACATTTGATAGTGTCAGGCTAAATTCTCTTTCTTACAGAGAACTGAGACGTTACCGAAATAATTTTCAAATTATCTTTCAAGATCCCTTTTCCTCACTTAATCCAAGAATGATGGTCGGAGAAATCATTCAGGAAGGGATGGCTGCTCATAAAATCGGTAGAAATCTCAATGAACGAATGGGCATGGTAAAAGAACTAATGGAAACAGTGGGACTTAACCCGGATATGATATACCGATACCCTCACGAGTTTTCAGGATGACAACGCCAGCGCGTAGCCATTGCGAGGGTCTTAGCTATTAAACCCAAATTCATCGTCAGCGATGAAGCTACCAGTGCTTTAGACGTTTCTATACAGGCACAGATTCTTAATCTGTTTGATGAACTGAAAAAGAAATATTCCCTTACCTATCTCTTTATTACTCATAATCTATCGGTAGTTGAATATTTATCAGATAATGTAGCTGTAATGTATCTCGGCCGGATTGTAGAAAGAGGAACAACTGCTGAGGTATTTGACAACACAAAACATCCTTATACAAAAGCACTCTTATCAGCAATTCCCACCATCGATCCTAAAACCGGAGCTGAAAAAATTCATCTCAAAGGTGATGTACCGTCGCCCATCAATCCCCCGCAGGGCTGCCACTTTCATCCTCGCTGTCATCATAAAATGCCCAAGTGTGAATCAATCTACCCCCCACTCTCTCGTTTTTCTGACACGCACTCATGCCACTGTTATCTATATTCAGATTATAATTCCATCTAACCGCAGAGCTCGCTGAGAACGCAGAGATTATTGATTAATCCCCATGAACCCTGTCCCCTTGGCTTCTTATTCCATCAAGCATCCAGTATCTACATCCTAACTTCTCTAATATCGCAACATATCCACCATTTAAAAGTCAATAGACAAAAAGTGGATTGTCAATTCTGTCATTCCCGCGCAAGCGGGAATCCAGTATTGTTTATAATTTCATCGGGGCATCCAACTGGAGATTTCCGGATAACCAGATAGAATAACATGCTGTGGCAATCAAAACGAACACAACATATTGATTCCAAATTTGCAAACTGTGGATAATTTGGGTGGGCGCTAAATTGAGGAGGGCAGCGAGATTTGCTTTTTGTTCTCTATATCACTAACATATTGATTTGCAAAGATATTTAAGGTGGTCAATTTTTGATCAAAATGCTAGATATGTTTATAATTACATGTGTTTTTTACTTATAAAGCTTACTTATCCACAACTTATTAACATGTCTTCTCTTAAGAAAAAACTAAAAAATGCTTGAATTGAGACAGTTAATTTTTAACAACATAATCCTTTTCTTTCTTCTTTAATTTTTTTATGAGCTCTTCATACGATGATTGTCGAATAATATCGTAGAATTGAACCCGGTAATTCTTCACTAAACTAACTCCTTCTATGATTACATCATAAGCAACCCACCTGTCTCCTTTCTTATGAAGTCTATACCTGACAGAAACCTCTCTTTCCGCATTGTCAATTATGCGTGTTTCTACCAATGCACGATCCCCGTCTATAATTTCTTTACCATATAAAACCTTCTCTCCTGAATAGCTGTCTATCAACTTATTAACATAAGCATTTTCCAGAATTTTTATAAGTAACGAAGTAAATTCTTTTTTCTCTTCTTCAGATCTTTCTTTCCAATACAAACCGAGAGAGCGCCGTGCTATTTTCCCCCAATCGAATCCTTCATATGCTATTTCTCTAAGCTTCTTTTGCAATTCCTCCCTTGAATGAGATTCGCGATACGATTTGTCATCCAAGACAGCTATTATTTGATCAATATCACTTTTAACCTGATCAATGGGAGTAGCCGCATATAGAGCTTTTGCTGAAACCAAAATGCATAAACACACAAATATCACTGCTGCCTTTTTATAGATATTTTTTCTTGATTCTAATTTCATCATGCACCCTTCCCTTCTCAATTTTGAACTTTTTTCTATATATCATTTACACTCCACTTTTTTCTGTCTAAACTTTACCAAAAATATATTTGGCAATCAATTCCTCAAGATCTATTGGAGACACGGTATCCTGTATCTTCCCACCATCTTCGATAATTTCATCCTCTCCTCCCGGTAGAATATCCACATACTTTTCTCCCAACAATCCTTTGGTTTTAATTGAAGCTATAGAATCATCCTGCAACTTTACATCTTTATTTATATCTAAAACAACACGAGCTTGATAATTATCATCAAGGGAAAGGCTTTTAACCCTGCCCACTTCAATACCAGCTATTTCGACTAAAGCTCCTACTTTAAGGCCTCCTAGCTTGGGGAAAACTGCTGTTACCTGATAACCACTTCCACCCACCCATTCCATCTTTCCCAATTTAACAGAAATATAGCACAGAGCAATGATACCAACCATAATGAATAAGCCTACAATCAATTCAAGATCAATCTTTCGCATTTAAACCTCTCTTTCTTGTTTGAACTCAGCTTAGTCTTCAGTTAAGCTATTCCATCTTCTAAAACCCCACCATTCCATTAGCGAGGCATACTTTCATAACCAGTAAAAACACTTTCAACTGAAAGAAGTTGTATAATTTCATGACTGTCTACTTATTGGTCGTTTCTTTAATGCCGCCAGAAAGAAAATTTTGCACAACAGGATCATCACTTGCTTGAATCTCCTCTGGTGTTCCAGCAGCTACGATGGCACCTTCGCTTAATAAGGCCACTTTCTGAACAATACTGAAAATCCTCGGAATCTGGTGAGTCACAATGATTCCTGTAAATTCCAGTTTTTGATGGGTCATCTTAATATACTTAAACACACTGTTAACGGTAATCGGGTCAAGTCCTGTAGTAGGTTCATCAAATAACATAATATCTGGGTTTTTAATCAGTGCCCTCGCTAGAGCAGCACGTTTTCTCATCCCACCACTTAATTCCGCAGGATACTTTTCAACTTCCTCTTGCATACCGACTTTCTCAAGCATGCCATATACAAATTCGCTGATTTTCTTTTCTTTTAATCTGGTTTTTTCCCTCAGTGGGAAAGCAATATTGTCATAAACATTCATTGAATCAAACAGCGCCCCTCCTTGAAACAAATAACCCAGACGGTCTCTATATTCTTCTAAAGCTCTACCTTTAAGACGAGCAACTTCCAGATTGTTCACTACAATACTTCCTCGATCGGGACGCATTAAAGCAGCAATGTGTTTTAACAAAACACTTTTACCAACACCACTGCCCCCAATGACAGCTAAAATTTCACCCTTTTCTACCTGGAGTGACACACCTTTTAGTACATTGCGGTGATTAAACGATTTTTGAATATTCTCAAT
>WTBG01000220.1 GCA_013139225.1 Deltaproteobacteria bacterium | reverse complement strand
TTTAGAAGAAATTGGATGGCAACTTGATTTGACTAGAGAAAGGATCAGGCAAATTTTGGATGGTGCAATAAATAAATTGAGAACCCCTGAACACATGATGGAGCTAAGGGATTTTATATAATTTTATTGACAGCCATCACTTCCACATCTTGGAAGCAAACGGCCACCTGCAAAGCAGGTGGCTTTGTTTTACGACCGAAGGTCGCTAAACAAAGTGGTAGCCGCAGCCTTTAGGCTGCGAAACAGATAGGAATTATCACATTTTCTAGCCGCAAGCTTTAGCTTGCGGCTATCATTTTTTATTATGACACAACCATTTCGCACGGGTGTTTTAATGCAAACAATACCTTTGAAGGGGTAACCACAAATTTCAACTTGCTTCCTCCTGTTTTTTCTGCTAATTTCCTTTTAACTATTTACCTTTTACAAACAATGCAGTTATATCCTTCCGCCAATTTATTAAAGATATGAGCAATCCTGTTATAGATTTACTCGATTTAAAAAAATACTTCAAAGAGGTTAAGGCAGTTGATGGAGTCAGCCTTTCTATCAACCAAGGAGAAATCTTTGGGCTGCTGGGTCCTAACGGGGCAGGGAAAACTACCATTTTAAACATTCTCTGCACCCTTTTAAAACCCACCTCAGGGAATGCCATCATTTGCGGTCACGACATAAATAAGGACAAAGATGCAGTGCGAAGATGCATAGGCATCGTCTTCCAAGACCCTAGTCTTGATGATCAGCTCACTGCTTATGAAAACCTTGATCTCCACGGAAGGCTATATCACATCCCCAAAGACAAAAGAAAGCAGAAGATGGAAGAACTACTGGAGCTGGTTGAACTTAGTGACAAGAGAAATGTCATGGTCAAAACATTTTCTGGTGGTATGAAGAGGAGGTTAGAGATTGCCAGGGGATTGCTCCATCAACCAGAAGTACTCTTTCTAGATGAACCAACCTTGGGACTTGATCCTCAAACCAGGAGACATATATGGGAGTACATTGAGAAACTTAACCGCGACACAAAAGTAACCATCATCCTAACCACCCACTATATGGATGAAGCAGACGTGCTCTGTAACCGGGTAGCTATCATTGATCGAGGGAAAATATCAGCCATTGATACCTCCACACAGCTTAAAAAGCAAATCGGGGGAGAGGTCATCTCCATAAAAACGGAGGATGAATTTCATCCTGATCAACCGTGGATTAAAAATGTGAATAAACATGATGGCTGTATTAATCTCACAGTGGAAGAGGCTGATCAGAAACTATCCTTACTAATGAATATCGCTCAGGAGAAGAAGATAAATATTGACTCCGTTACCATCCATAAACCCACTCTTGAAGATGTCTTCCTCCACTTCACAGGAAAAACCATCAGGGAAGAAGAAGCAAACTGGGCTGATGCAGTCAGAACGAGGAGGAGAAGCAGATCGCGATGAATTTAGATGCTATCTACATACTCTGGCTAAGAGAGATCAAGCGGTTCATCCGCTCAAAAAGCAGGATTATAGGAAGTCTTGCCTTCCCTACCCTTATTCTGATAATTATTGGAACCGGACTCAATTCGGTGTTCACCATGGGAAAGCTGAGTTATATTGAATTCATAGCACCTGGAATGATCGGCATGGTCCTGCTCTTCTCTTCCATCTCTTTTGGAATCATGGTAATCTGGGACAGGCAGTTCGGATTCCTGAAAGAGATGCTGGTAGCCCCCATCTCCCGAACATCCATTGTTGTAGGAAAGGCACTGGGAGGAGTAACTACTTCAATGTTTCAAGCCCTTCTCTTTCTCATAGTCTGCTTTGCCATCGGAATAAAAATCCCCAGTCCCCTAATGTTACTGCTCCTGTTTCTGGTAATGATACTGATTGCGGTAGGATTTGTACTGGTGGGAATAGCCTTTTCCAGCCGAATGAAAGACTTCCACGGATTCTCTCTCATCATGAACTTTGTGGTGATGCCAATTTTCTTCCTTTCAGGTGCCTTTTTTCCGCTCGATAAGTTGCCTGAGTGGTTGAAGTGGTTCGTCTACATCGACCCCCTGACCTATGGAGTTGATGCCCTGCGGTTCTGCATGGTTAACACCTCATCCTTTCCAATCTGGATAAATCTTCTGGCCTTAATTGTCTTCGGATTAGTGGCAACTATTATTGGCACCTTACTCTTTAAAACAACACAACTATAACTCTCATTCCTGCTGTAATTTCTCAAGCTCTTCTTTCACAATCCTGCTCGTCTCACCCCCTGATGCTTTCCCCGATAACTTTTTGGACAAGATTCCCATAACCTTTCCTAACCCCTTAAGGTCATGAGCTCCAACTTCTGCAATAATTTTCTTTGCTTCTTCCCTGATCTCATCTTCACCAAGTTGGGGAGGTAAATAACCTTTTATAACATCGATCTCTCCCCTCTCCTTTTGAGCAGAATCATCTCTTTCTGCTTCTTCATAAAGCCTGGCGGATTCTTCCCTCTTCTTGATCATAGTGTAAAAGATTTTTACAGCAACTTCGCCATCGACGGGGTCCCCCTTTTCCTTTTCCTTGGTTACAATTTCAGCAAGCATCATCCCTAAAGTAGACACCTTTAATGTCTCTTTGTTTTTCATGGCCTGCGTCAAATCTTTTCTTATCGCATCCTTGATCATGCTTTTTCCTCTTTCTTTTCCACTGGTGCAGGCGCTTTCTCCTCTTTCTTTTCCGCTGGTGCAGGCGCTTTCTCCTCTTTCTTTCCCGCTGGTGCAGACGCTTTCTCCTCTTTCTTTCCCGCTGGTGCAGACGCTTCGGCTTTCTCTTTTGCAAATTTTCTGGTTTGTTTTTTCAACATTTTTATCTTTTTTCTCAAACGATCAACCATTTTTACATCTTTTGTCTTGCGTGCTTCTTCTTTCTTAACTCTAAGTTCCTTGATTTGCTTTTTAACATCAGCGATATTCATTGCCTTTTTCTTCTTCTTTGGCTTCTTTTTTTTAATCTCAATGGGCTCACCCCGGACATCAGCAATAGCCCTAATCAGTTCCTCTTTCTTCATGGCATGGATACCTTGAATACTCGTATACTTCTTGGCTTCCTCTCTCAAATTTGCTACAGTCATCTTAGTCAAATCTTTCTCTTCCATCTAATCCTCCTTCAAATCAAAATTAAACATCTATACAAAGCAAACTTTATTTAAGTTGTAAAAACTTTATTATGTAAAATGCATTCATCAATCATAATAAAGAAACTGGGTCTACATCCACATAAAATTTTACTCCTCCTCTGAGTGCCGCAGGTATCTGCCGTAAGAGTTGAGAAGCAAAACTGCGCAGTGTAGTAAGTGGGAATCCTTTGACCAACATCTGGTAGCGATATTTCCCTTTAATCTTTTCCCATGGTGAAGCAGAAGTACCTAAAACCTCGATAGCTTTTCGATAACTGCTCGTCTTATCACATAGAGAATGGGCCAATTCGCCTATACGCTCCGCAGATGCCGCTGTTCTGCTTTTGCTGTTCCCCTCCATTTTAAAATTGATTAATCTACTGAATGGTGGATAGTTAAGTTCTCTAC
>WTBG01000241.1 GCA_013139225.1 Deltaproteobacteria bacterium | reverse complement strand
ATTTTCCCCTCCAGGATTTTCCCCTATATTCTCTGCTCCCTGGTTGTGGATATTAATTAAACGTTTTTCAATTGATATAAAATATGAATTGTAGTAGAAAAAATAGAAACCTATAATTGTGAAAAGGAGGACAAAATGAAAAAGAGATATTTTTTACTAACTTTCTTAATTTGCACCATCATTACAATGCTTTCACTGGGAGCTTGCAGTCAGGAGAAGTCTATTGAAACTGATAAAGGTAAAGTTACCATAAAAGAACAGGGCAAAAAGATTGAAGTTAAAACCGAGGATGGTTCCCTCACCATGACAGGAGATGATAAAAAAGGTCAGATTAATATAAAAACAGAGGATGGTGAAACAATTAATGTCTCATATGGAAAGGGCAAACTACCTGATAACTTTCCCAAGGATGTCCCTATCTATTCTCCCTCTGAGGTTATTGTGAGTCAAGTAGTTGATGAGGAGAAGAGTGTAATGGTCAGCCTGAGTACCAAGGATGACCCATCTATAATTGCAAAATTTTATAAAGAGAAACTTCCTCAAGAGGGATGGAAAATTAAAAATGAGATGAGCATGGGAAATATGGTTCTCGTCCAGGGAGAAAAGGGAGAAAAGGTCCTGAATGTGACGGTAAATAAAGATGATCAAAAAACCATTATCTCGTTGGTCATTGGAAAAAAGTGATGGCATAATTATACTATCCGTCTATTATAGATCAAAAACTTAAACATTTAATCAAGTTTTTTCAAGATACACTTATGCAAAGTTATGCTGGATGTTAGATAAAAAAGTCGCTCGTTATTCGGTTGCGCTGCTCGTTTCGTCTTTCGTCAAACGGTTGTGTTGTTGTTTCCCTCATAGTGTTTCTCTGCTTCAACACGCAACCTATACCCGTATACCTAAACGAGCTGCGTAACCTTAAACCGTTTTACGCAACCTAAATCTTAAATTTCTTAATCCAGTATCTATTATCGTGAAGCCTCGTCGGTTTGAGGCGAAGTTTCGCGAAAAATTACTCCTATTGGAAGGTCATTGGATGAAAGAGCTGTATGGCTGGGTTGGGAAAATATTAAGGGTTGACCTGAGCGAGGAAAAAATCTCAGAGTTAGAGACAGAAGAGTATAGTGAGCATTTTATCGGTGGTATAGGAATTGGGCAAAAGTTCTATTGGGATGAAGCGTCACCCGAACTCGATGCTTTTCATCCTGACAGTCCCTTAATCCTTATGACTGGCCCCCTGGCTGCTACCTCAGCTCCCAGCGCGCCGCGATTGGTTGCCTGTGGTAAATCACCTGCTATGTACCCGGAAGTTTTTAATAGCGCCAGTCTCGGTGGATTCTTCGCTGCAGAGCTTAAAAAGGCAGGCTATGATGGGATAGTAATTAAAGGCAAGGCTTCCCAACCACTCTATCTCAGTATCAGCAATGAAAAGGTAGAACTTAAAGATGCCCGTCATCTCTGGGGTCTAACCAATAGTAAAACCCAGAGTCTGATTAAGGAGGAATTTGGAGAAAAGGCAAGATATCTCACCATTGGGCCGGGAGCTGAGAATGGTTCTCGTATTGGCACTATTGCCACTGATATAGGTAGCAGTGGTTCCAGGGGTTTTGGTTCGTTGATGGGCTCAAAAAATCTGAAGGCTATAGTGGTTAAAGGATCTGGAGCAGTGCCTGTAGCAGATCAAGAAAGAATCAAGCAGATAAGAAAGCAGATTAAGGCTATGATCGGTGAGGGTTTCTTTAATCTGTATGGAACACCGCTCTCGCTTCCGGGAGTTAAGGTGGTGAAAAAGGTCCATTGCCACGGATGTCCTCAAGGATGCTGGCGTACACTTCATAGGAGCCCTTCAGGGAAAGAAGGGGTGCGCAAATGTCAGACCCCCATATTTTACAGCCTGTGGAGCAGGAAGTTTCCCCAGACTGCCACCGAAACGAGTTTTCGTGCCACCACACTGGTCGATGATTATTCTCTTTGCGTTATAGAAGTTAGCTTTATTCTTTTGTGGTTAGAGAAATGTTTCGATAATGGCATCCTTTCCGAAAAGGATACAGGACTTCCCCTTGCTGAGTTAGGAAGCTGGGAATTTATTGAGACTCTAGTTAAAAAAATATCCTATGGTGAGGGTTTCGGTAAAATTCTTGCTGAAGGAGTCGGAAGAGCTGCAGAACATGTGGGTAAGGATTCACAAGAAATACTGAAAACAGGCCGTGTAATGCCCTATGGTCCTAAAGTATTTTTACCCTCAGCAATCCTCTATGCTACCGAACCGCGGCCTGCAATTACAGTGCTCCATGAGGTCTGTCACCCCTTAACTAAATGGGCTATCTGGTATACAAGTAAGGGGGATAAATCGTATGTCTCTACTGAGGTTTTGAGAAAAATCGGGCAAAAATTCTGGGGGAGTGAAACAGCTGTTGATTTTTCTACTTATGAGGGGAAGGCATTAGCAGCAAAGAAGATACAGGATCGTCAATATGCCAAGGAATGTCTCATCCTGTGTGATTTCGCTTTTCCCATTTTTGATAATGCCAGCTCAAAGGATCATGTTGGAGACCCGAGTTTGGAAAGTAAACTTCTTTCCGCAGTTACGGGGAAGGACATAGATGAAACAGAATTGAACCGATATGGGGAAAGAGTTTTTACGCTAAACCGTGCCATCCACTCGAGGGAAGGAAGAAATGGCAGGGAAGATGACCGGTTGCCGGAAACACAATTTATAGAACGGGAAGAACGTTTGGCTGATGTATTTGGCATACACAATCCTGAACTTTTCCTTCCTGGATCAGGTGATGAAATCATCTCCCGCAAGGGCAAAGCCTTAGAAAAAGATAAGTTTGAAAAGATGTTAGATGAATATTACGAGCTGCGTGGGTGGGACAAAACTACAGGGCTCATAAAAAAAGAAACACTAAAAGAACTTGACCTCACCGAAGTGATTGAACCTCTCAAGAAAAAGGTGATTTAGCAGAGAGATCTTTCTGCTCTTGTACTCCAACTCTTATACCTCTGAATAATCTCTAGTACTGTTCTATTTATAATATTTCTGACTATGGAGCGAATCTGACCAATTTCATAGTTCGCCTCTTACATGAGTAGCAGGGATAGAGGGATTACATTTTCCAGAGTAGAAGGCTGGAACTTTACTCAACATGTTTATGAGGGAAAGGTATTATCACTAAAGATAGCTTCCAAAAATAACAAAGATTAGGATAAATATGTCAGCTATATATTCAAAACCAGCCTCTAGTATCATTTCACTTGCTCTAGCAATGGGTCTTATGTTATCTCCAGAATCCTTAGTCATACTGGGTAATGCTATGGGGATTGCAGGAGTTTCCTTTTTACTGTTTATTATGTCGGCGATGGTAATTCACCTTTTCACTGCCTTAAGTTATGGTGAAGTATATTCCCTATATAAAGGAGCAGGAAGCGAAGCCCGGATCATTAAGGATGCTTTAGGTTCCATTCCAGCTATAGTACTTCCAATCTGTTCAAGAGTGGTGTTTACTGTTTGTGCATCTACTGGCATCCTGGCTACAGCCGGCTATGTGTTCAATGAGGTTTTAGTCAACTGGTTTCCAAATCTTGGTTTCTCCTTTTGTCTATTGGGGTTTTTAGTGCTGATTAATCTATGGAATCAGAGAGTTACAGAGATGGTGCAGATTGTGCTTGTAACAGTTGCCATATGCGGTCTTACTTTTCTCTCTGCGGTTGGTTTCATAGGATTGGAGAGTACGTCACCAGTAGTAAAGGTAGTAGATTATCCCTCTTTTGATTTGGCAAGGTTAGCTCTTCTGGGGTTAGTACTTTTCATAGGATTTGATCTGGCCGGATTAGTAAGCAACAACGAGAACAAGTACCCATTCCGTCTGGTGAAGTCCATGACGGCTGGAGTTGTTTTGGCAGGAATCGTGTTCATTCTTTGGGGCCTGGTTTCTTTACAGTATGTTTCTTTAGAAAGGTTGGCTGATACTACTATTCCCCACTCAATAACTGCCCGGGTGATTTTGGGTAGTAGTGGTCGCATAGTAATGGGGGTTGTGGTTTTAGCAGGGGCGGGTGCCGCGGTGAACATATTGCTCCTTGCGGTTTCCAGAATGATCGCCGCTATGGCTGCACAAGGTCTCCTGCCATCTTTTTTGGGACTTGCTCAGAACCGAGCACCTATTCCACTAATTATCCTGGCTGTAGGAATAGCAGCCATGATGGCATCGGGTATGGCTGGTGTACCAGATTTGGAGATTTACACAAGGGCAGGCGTATTATTTTGGCTGCTCAATTACTCGGCAGTTCATCTCTCTGTTCTCATTATGAGGAGGGGTGTTTGTGGCCGATTAACCCAGTTTCAGATTCCCGGATTCCCTGTGGTTACGCTAATTGGGTTCTTGGTATTGTTTTTAGGTTTTTTCGGGCTCCTATGGTCCGATAGTGAGTCAGCCCTTCTATTTAAATTCATGCTGATTATTCTTGTAATTGTCTGCTTATTCAGTACGATATGGGTTGGTCTAACTCATAGAAAAAGTAGATTGACTTCGGGATAACTTAGAGAGAAAATTTTTTCGGTGTAAAAACTAGCTTGGAGGGAGGTGATCTAATGAAAGGAAGAATAATAAACATTCTAACAATGGTATTAAGTATAGTCACTGTAAGTATAAGTGCACTTCCAGCCATGGCTGCAGATGTCCCTAAGATGACAAAGGAGGATCTCAAAACACAACTTGGCAAGCCTGATGTAATCATTATTGATGTCCGAATTGGTAAGGATTGGAAAGCCAGTGAGCTGAAAATCAAAGGTGCGATACGGGAGGATCCGCAAAAGGTAGATTCCTGGGCCCAAAAGTACGCCAAAGATAAGAATCTTGTATTCTATTGCGCCTGACCTAATGAAGGTACCAGTGCCAGTGTGGCACGGAAACTTATGGAAAAAGGATTTACCGGGGTTTACGCTCTCAAAGGGGGATGGCACGAATGGTTTAGGGCCAAATATCCAACAGAATTCAAGTAACTAACTGTGAAATTCTTTAACCCACCATATATCTGATCGTTGTCTTATGTCTTGTGTTGAGGAAGGCATTTTGCTACTTAATAAAACAATCTACAGTAGTGGTAAAACATTTTTAGTTGAGGAGATATATTACTATGAGCCAATCAAATGTTGTTTCCCAATGGCTTCCCTGCCCCGTGGTCTTTGTAAGTACCGCTCTTGGGGAGAAGAGAGACATCATGACGGCAACTGCCATGTTCATTTCAGAAAAGGAACCCCTTCTGGCCATTAGCGTCGCTAAAGGTCATCTCACTGCGCACCTGATTGACCAAGCGGGCGGATTCATCCTGATTTTGGCTTCTGAAAGCCAGAAGGAACTGGTCTGGCAGTTAGGAAGTATAAAGGGGGGGGAAGAAGATAAATTTAAACTCTTTTCCATCAATACTCTCCCATCGAAACCAGGGAAGCCACTCATTCCGGCAGATTCTGCATCTTGGCTAGAGTGCCAGGTTGTTAGCCATCAGGAAATAAATAGCTACAACTTGGTAATTGCCCGAGTCGTAAATCAGGAAGACCTGAACAATCCACCTCTCATCTGGCAGAAGCAAAACCTCTTCGCTTTGAAACCGCTATAGATTAATTAATTCAACACATGTTGAAATAAGAGGGACTTGCAAGAATTGCATGAGAGATTAATATAATGGTTAGTATTATTTTGTGTTTATATAAATATCGAAAAGTTTTTTTGCGTTTTTTTCTTGTGAAGGAGGTGGTGCATCATGATTAAATAAAAATTGGTTATTTAAGTTATACATTTTACTGTACACATTCAAGGATAGGAGGAATAGGAAATGAATCAAAAACCAAAAAAGTTTAGATGGAAATTGTTTGGAGTACTAAGCGTGCTGCTCATTCCTTTGCTAGTAGTATGTTCCAAGGCAATCGGGGAGAAGATGTCAAGTTATTCCCCTGTTGTAATCAAGGAAAGTTTTGAAGATATCATGTCACGAATGGAAAAAGCAAAACCCGCTGTGATGAAGCGGCAGATGAACCTACTTAAAGATCGCTATGACTTGAGCGACCGCAAAGTAAAGGACGTAACTATGTCCCGCGGAAAGCCCATACAGGAAGGTGTAAGGGCCAAACTTCCTGAAAACATGACCTGGGAAAAGATTTCCGCAATGAGCCCAGAAGAAATAAAAGAGAAAGATCTATTTCCAGCTGGTTTCTTGCCACTTCCCCATCCAAATCATCCGGAAGGCGGCATGGTATTCCCCAAGTTTCACATTGAAGAAATTAAGAGTCAGGAAGGGCGTGATCTTACCCGTTTCGATCTTGATTTTGATTTGCCAGATCACTTCCTGCCGGAGTTTCCCGCACCCATATATCTAACAACACGTACAGATTTGGGTGATGTCTCGCAGGGCAAAGTGGTAACCATTGACAATTACTTTGAGCTGTTTAATGGAATACTCAATCCAAAACAGATTGAGGGACTAAGGTTGCTGGTTACTCCCTTTCCGCAACAGCAGTTCAACCAAACAAAGGACCGTCGCTCAGAGAGGCCCAGCCGCGGAGTGACCTGCTTTGACTGTCACACAAATGGCCATAGCAATGGAGCTACCCACCTGGTGGGTGATATTCGCCCACAGGAGTTGCGCCACCGTTTGGATATACCAACCCTGCGTGGTGTTAACATCCAGCGGTTATTTGGTTCACAGCGAGCATTGAAAAGCATAGAGGATTTTACTGAGTTTGAGCAACGGGCTGCCTATTTTGATGGTGATCCGGTGATCGCAACTAAGAAGGGTGCTAACGTGCTGGAACGGGGCAGTCAAGTCCACTTTATGGCCGAGTTTCAGTCAATTCTTGACTTTCCTCCTGCCCCCAAGTTGGACCTTTATGGCAAATTGTGTCCCAAGAAGGCTACACAGTCTGAGATGCGGGGACAGGCAATCTTCTTCGGTAAAGGAAAGTGTGCAATTTGCC
>WTBG01000108.1 GCA_013139225.1 Deltaproteobacteria bacterium | reverse complement strand
TTGAAAGTCTTTTGCTGAACCAGTAAAGGTTATTTCCTCCCCCACCTCAAAGTGTGCACCATTATTAGGAGAAAGGATGGTGACAGGAAAGGGCGGGCATCCTGCAAGCAATAAAAGTAATAATACGAGAACTAAATACCTTGCATTTATTAGCTTTTTCATTGTAACCCCTCCACTTTAAAATATTATAAAAAAGCAAATCAAAACCAACAACGGATTTCTGGCGAAGGTTAGATATAATCTGATTATCCTCCACCCATGTAATGGTCTCTGCACTTTTTTGCTACCTCTGCAGAAATCGTATAGCCGGGCATGCATATGTCGGTAAAGCATCTCATTGAGGTAAGGCATTTTTCTATGCACATGCCGTAGTCTTCCATATGAAAAAACAGATAGTGACAGATACCAAATTTGGCTACACCCCTGCACAATGCAACTTCTACAACAGGCCCATCAGGATCGGTGGAACCGGGACCGAATGCATCGTTAAATTTGCTTGCAAGTAGTCCGACGATAACTTTAACCAGATAATTGTATTGGAGTGGCATAATACCGCTAAATTGCCTTGATCCTAATCCTTCCGCCTCCATGCTGAGAAATGCAGACGCAGCACTGAAGCCTACCGCTGCTGCGATATAACGTGCTTGTTCCTGGCTATTTTGTTTGGCAAGAGTTAGCAGAGAGTTGAAACTGCTGATATCGTGAGCAGTAAGGAAAGTAGAGACATCATTAAATTGCTGGCCGGTATATGTTTCTATATTACTTATTATCTGAGGAAGATTTTCTGGATAAATGTCGATGGTAAATGAATCCTCATTTCCATCATATAAAACTTCATGATAAGCGCTATGGGGATCAAAGGGCTGTTCACTGTCTTCTCTGTATACCACAACTGTTAAACCATTACTAATCCACTGTATGGGCATGAGGTCTTCATTGAAAATTACTATAGTGCCATCGTCAGAGATAACATGTGTAAGTTCCAGACCACTACTTGTACTAAAACCGTAGTAATACATCCCGGATCCATCTTCATGAATAATATAAAAGAGAAGGTCACTTTCAGCATCAGTGCTTAATACAATAGCTCCTGGATCTGATACCATTATAGTTGTAGTGGTTGATTCTTCAGGGAAGCAGTAACCTTCATCTTCTCCTTCACCACAGATGGGGTAGTCTAAAGGACAACAGCCGGTAGGACAACAGATGGGATAATCTGATGGGCAGCACTGGCCATCACCACAATCAATAGGGTAATCAGGTGGACAAGCATCGCTTGTGGTAGTTGTAGATGAAAGGGTAGTAGTAGTGGATGTTCCTCCACTAATAGTAATGGTGATTGTTGCTGTTCTCTCTTCCTCCTGGGAATTTGTTGCGGTTAGCGTTATTTTATGTTTGCCCTCTGAAAGATCATCTCGGGTGAAGGTGGTTCCTGTTCCGATTTGACCATCTTGATCAGATGTCCAGACGAGAGAGTCACCAGTTAGTTCCCCATCTTGAAAGTCTTTTGCCGAACCGGTAAAGGTTATTTCCTCCCCCAACTCAAAGTGTGCACTATTATGAGGAGAAGAGATGATGACAGGAAAGGGCGGGCATCCCACGAGGGGAAAGGTTAACCCTAACAGCAATACATACTTTACCCCGTTAGAGAGAAAACGCCCCCATTTATACTGGGATGATAAAGACAATAAGTTTATGCAGGGTTTAAAACTCTGTCTCAATTTTCTAACGGGGTTTGAGTTCCTTGTCTTTTTCATAATATTCCCTCCTTTGAAATAAAAAACCCCACCTCTTTAAAAATCGTATCTGAAAAAAGTGGGATTATAACTCCATAGATACCTCTTAATAAATATTTAGGATTAATGCTATTCTGATGATACATTATAAGAGCAATATTTTGTAGTGTCAACTAAAAATGGATTGGTACGTATCACATGGATGCAAATAATTGCCAGCGTTATCCTGTCAATCTTTGCCAACCGGATGAAGAAAAATCCTGTGGTGCATGTTGTGGTCTTTACAACTGGGAAAATCATTCCAGATTAACACTTGAATCTCTTTTGCGGAGGAGAACGGAGTTATTTTTCTCCCTGGAGAAACCTCCTGATTTAGAAGAATACAGCAGGGCACGTGAAACACTTCCGCCTAGCCCGAAGCTTTGTGAAACAATATATAATTGCGAATTCCTTGGATTTATGGATAGAGAAAACAAACGGATTGGATGTCTTCTTCACCCTTCTCTTCATAACGGTGTGGATTTAAGGACATGTTCCTTTTATGGTGCCAAGCTGTGTGAAGAGCACTTTTGCCCAAGCTTTAACCATCTTACAACTGTGGAACAGGAAGCCGTCATAATATCTCTTAATGACTGGTACCTCTATGGACTTGTTATTACGGACATAGATTTCGTTAAGGAGTTTTTTAGACATGTTCAGGATCGTTTGGGAGATAGCATACATGTTGATCAAATAAGGAATTCGAATGCCAGACAAGCCCTTCATGAATTTTTCAACCTTAAGGAGAGCTGGAATTTCTTGTCTAAGGAGAACAGACTTGGGAAGTACTATTTCTCTCATTCGGAGCATCTGATTGCGAGGATTGAGTATGAAAAGAACTGGGGAATGAAGCCATCGCGGTTTGATAAAATATTTGTCAGTCTCTCATCTGCGTTTAAGACAGAAGATGATG
>WTBG01000201.1 GCA_013139225.1 Deltaproteobacteria bacterium | reverse complement strand
GGCGATTTCACCAGTGTTGCTGGATCTGTAGAGACCACTTGCTCCTCCTGTTGCTATGATTACTCCTTTTGCACTGATTGCATAGCATTGCCCGTTGCGCAGGTTGAAACCATACGCACCTGTGACTTTTCCCTGATGGAGCATATAGTTTGTAGCAGTGACTCGATTTAGAACTGTGATACGAGAGTCCTTAACTTTCTTGGCAAGTATTGGCTTGATGCCTTCACCTTTAATACGGATACTGCGAGGACCCTTCTGAAGTGGTTTGCCTTTTTCATCACGCATGATAGGCAAACCCCAGGATTCAACCCGTGCAGTAGCCTTGTTTACCTCACGGGCTATTGAATATACAAGATCATCCCTTATGAGACCGTGGGAATCTTTCTTAACATATTCCAGATAGGTTTCAGGTGTTTGATTTTCTGTTATATAGGCATTAATGGCGTTAATGCCGGATGCAAGGCAACCAGAGCGTTCGATTTGTGCCTTTTCCATGATGATGATTCTGGCTTGTGGATCATTCTCTCGTGCTTCTATAGCAGCAGCACACCCTGCAGCTCCTCCACCAATGATGAGAATATCTGTGTCAAGTCGATTGATGACAGGTTGTATAAAGTCCATTGTGTATTGTTATATCTGGTTATCCAGAAATCTCCGGTTGAATAATACCCTAATGAAAATATTAACGATACTGGATTCCCGCTTGCGCGGGAATGACACGTTTTTTTTTAATCGGTTCTATCCTTGCCTGTCATCCCTGCGAAACCTATCCTCGACCTGATCGGGGAGCAGGGATCCAGGAACTGATAGACAATTTGAGCATTATAGATATGCAGATTATTATATCCTTGTGTTTAAAAGTACAGGTGGCTATGATATTTAGTGTAAGAGAGCTATAGCCTACCATAGTAGTGTAGTATTAATATACAGTACAGTATGTGGTTAGTCAAGTATTATTTAGGCTATTACGTTTTTATTTTTCCCGGCGTATTGTAGTGGTCTGGTTCAGGATGGATTTTGTGTATGGTTGATAGATCAAAGATGTCTTCTTCTGCAAGATCATTTTTTATATATCCCAATTGATTAAGGACAGCTACAAATTTCATTGTGGAATCAATATATGTTTTAGGTAGAGAAGCACAATACTTTGGAGATATTTGGAAAACCTTTATGACAAAGCTGCTGTCTACCACCTTTACCGCATCAGAAATGATGGAAGCAGCCTCCAGAGGGTTTTCTCTTATGAGGTTGCATGCATTTTCATGGAGTTTTAAAAATTCTTCCAATAAAGGTTTTTCAGTGAATAATTCTTTTCTTATCACGATACCATAACTGGGATTATATGGCCAGAGCTTATGCGGAGTGATGGTGATCTTGGTGCTGCATTCCTGAGCACAGACGACTGCCAGAGGAGGGGTTCCTACAGCTCCAGCAATCTCCCCATTATCGAAAGCTTCCGGGATGAGATCGGCCCAGCTAAAGTTTTTTATATCAATGTTTTCTTTTTGCTTGTCTATTAGATTTCGAATTATTACATCATGGATTGATCCTTTGGTGGGTGTGCCAAGGTTCTTCCCTTTAAACTGCTTAAGCACCTGGTCTATATCATGAAGCTCATTAAAGGATTGGTAGTTATCAGGTGCTATCATTACAGTTCCCTCAACATGTCCACCAGCAATGCATTTAATGGGTATGCCTTTTTCTATGCCAATCATGGCGGGAGGGAGACCAATATATCCAATGTCTATTTTTGTTGCTGCGAAGGCTTCAACCATAGCAGGTCCTGTAGGGAATAGTTTCCATGCAGGGTTGATCTTTAAAGATTTTTCAACCCATCCCTCTTTCTTAATAATGTGAGAGGTATGATACATTGTGGAAAGATAACCAATTTTTAACTGTTTCATGTTTGTTGCTCCTTGGTTGTTATAAGTCTCATGCCGTAGAGAATTACCGCAAGTGATGTTCCTACATCTGCGACAACTGCCATCCATAGGTTTGCCATTCCTGAAAAGACAAGAGTTATGAAAGCAGCTTTAACCATGAGAGAGAAAACAATATTTGTTTTAATAGTTGCAAGGGTTTTCCGTGAGAGATGAATGAGTGATGGCAGTTTAAGCAAATCATCAGACATAAGTGCTACATCCGCTGTTTCAAGAGCGGTGTCACTACTGGCTGCTCCCATGGCTATGCCGACAGAGGAGACTGCAAGAGCAGGTGCGTCATTCACGCCATCGCCTACCATAGCAACTTTTTCATATTGTGATAAAAGCACCTTTATGGCATTAACCTTCTCTTCTGGAAGCAAAGCCGCTTTAAATTTATCAACGTTTAGATATTTAGAAATTGCTGAAGCTACTCTTTCATTATCTCCGGTAAGCATAACAGTATGTTTGATGCCTTTTTTCTTTAATTCTTCAATGCACTTTCTTGCCTCTTTCCTGGGTGCATCTGCCAGGGCTATTATGCCTTTTATGTTGTTGGAGATAACTAATATTGTGGTTTTCCCTTCATTCTCAAGTTTTAAAACCTCCTTTTCATAAATAGTTGTTGGAATTTCCTGTTCTCGTAAAAATGTTAAGTTTCCAATATAAGCAGATTGACCATTTAGTGTGCATTTTAGCCCTTTGCCTGGATGGGTTGAAACATCCAAAGGTTCTCTTAAAGAAATATTTTCTTGATCTGCTTTTTTTAAAATGGCTTTTGCCAGAGGATGCTCTGATTTCATTTCTAATGATGCAGCAGTGGCTAAGACACCACTTTTGGTGCATCCGTTTATTGGAACTATATCGGTAACTTCAAACTGGCTTCGAGTTAGTGTGCCTGTCTTGTCAAAAGCAATCGCACTAATTGACCCCATCTCCTCAAGATAAGCACCGCCTTTGATGAGTATTCCTTTCCTTGATGCGCAGGCTATGGCGGAGACAATAGAAACAGGAGTTGAAATAACCAGTGCGCAGGGGCAGGAGATGACAAGTAGCATGAGCCCGCGATAAAACCAATTTGTAAAAGGTAGAGATAGAAAGAGTGGTGGTATAATGGAGATTAATACAGCACTGATAATTACTGATGGTGTGTAGATTCTCGAGAATGCATCAACGAAGTTTTGAGATGGTGCTTTCTGTGCTTGTGCTTCTTCTACCAGGTAAATGATACGGGAAAGTGTTGAATCCCTGGACAACTTACCTACTTTGATTTCTAGAGAACCAGGACCATTTATAGAACCGGCAAAAACTCTGTCTCCCTGCATTTTGTCTGCTGGTTGTGATTCTCCAGTGATAGGTGATTCATCAATGGGAGATGAGCCCTTGATAATCGTTCCATCCACAGAAACCTTTTCTCCAGGCTTGACTATAATCATATCATCTATCTTGAGCTCAGAAACAGAGACTTTGATTAAACGTCCACCCCTCCTTAAATATGCCTCTTTAGGAGTAAGATCCATAAGGGACTTTATAGAGTTCCTGGCTTTATCCATAGTATAAGACTGGAGCGTATTCCCCAATGAGAAAAGAAAGACTACAATTGCACCCTCTGCAAATTCGCCTATACTAAGGGCACCAATTACCGCCAGACTCATAAGGAAATTCATGTCGAATGTTTTTGCAATGAGCGAGTGGTAACCGCTTTTAGCAACATTGTATCCGCCAAAGAGAATGGCAAAAAGACAGAAGAGATGAGTTAAGGTTAGATGGTGCTCTCCAAACATAAGAGGAGGGTAAGGGATTAAATTCTTAAGCATGTAGGTTGTTAAAGCAAGGGCAATAAAACATCCTGAAAGAGTAGTGGCGAGAATATTTTTGTTTTTAAAAGAAAAGAAACGAGGTGATTTTGCCGTGGTTTTTTCTTCAGCTATGATAGCTATATATCCACTTTCATCCACCGCATTTATTATCCCTGCTCTATTAATTGTATTCACCTCGTGCTTAACAATCATGGAAGATGTGGAAAAGTTGACAAGAACCTCATGTACTCCGTTACATTTGGAAACCTTTTTTTGTAACTTCAAAGCGCAGTCAGGACAATCAAGTCCATCCAGTGTGAATGAAGAAGTAGTTATATCAGTAGTTACGGAGGATATTTCGGGTTCGCTGTATTTATAGCCGGCTTTCTTTATGGCAGAAAGGATATGTTCACAGGTTACTTCTTCAGGTTCATATTCAAACCAGATTTTTGAAGTAGCGTAGTTTAAAGAAACCCAGGTTACACCAGGTATTTTTGAGATGGATTGCTCCAGTTTGAGTGCGCAATCAGGACAATCGAGTCCTTCTATGTTGTAATGTTCGTGACCATAGTGGGATTTTAGTTTGAGTCCTTGGCGGGTTGCGTAACTTTCAATGACTTCCAGAGATGTGAGGTTGGGGTCAAATTCAACCAGCATTTTTGATGGATCTTCAACTTCTTCGACCCTTTTTATGCCCTTGAGTCTGCGAATATCATCTTTCAAGCGGGCTATGCAGTTGAAGCAGTCCCCTGTTTCTCTTATCGCAATGGGAATTCTGATAAAGTTAACCTTCATAATGGATAACTTTTACAATGCCTTCAATGATGTGTGCCTTCTACAACTTTAATCCCCTTGCTCTGAATCATTTTAATAATTGATTCTCGATTGGGACAGGGAGGTTGATATTCTTCTCTCACCATGCAGGAACCCAGATGAACAACATCTATCTTGACACTCTTTTTAAGGTTGTTAAGAAGTCGGGAAATCCTTCTTCCGGGACATCCCCCACAGCTAAAGAAGCCTACAAGTCTGGCATCACTGTCATATTCTTTAAATTTTACTTTTCTTCCCTGGAAGGAAAGTAAGCAAGCAGTTGCAGGACAAGCCTCTGACGTTCTTTCACATACGACAATGGCAATGTGTGTAGGCCTCTTTCCCCCCACCCCTTCTGTTTCCAGTACACCCATATATTCATCAAAGACCTCTTTAACATCCTTTAGCGAAACGCTTTTCCTTCCCTGTTTTTTCGCGTGGGATTCCACAGATTTCTTTGCCATATCCCTGACAAATTCTGGTGCTTTCTCAAGTTCCTTAAGTGAATCTTTATTCCATTTCATTCTCTTTGCCTGTTTTATTCAATCTTCTTGAATTTGTCTTGACTTGCTCCGCATACAGGGCACTTTTCTGGAGCATTTCCCTCTGCAGTATAGCCGCAGCGTTGACAGACATAGTAATCAGTAGCCTTGAGTGATTTCAAATTGTCAGTTGCTTGTTTATACAAATTGCCATGGACTTTTTCAACTTCATTAGCCCAATAAAAGGTTTGAATTGCGTCATTGTTCCCTTCTTTTTTAGCCTGTTCTATAAAACCCGGGTACATAACGGTGAACTCTTCATGTTCCCCTTCATATGCTGCCTGTAAGTTTTCGAGCGTAGATTTAACTCCTCCAAGCACATTTAGGTGGTTATGCGCATGAACTGTCTCTGCATCAGCAGCGGCTCTGAAAAGGCGAGCGGCCTGTGGATAACCTTCTTCATCTGCTTTTTTGGCAAAAGCAAGGTATGTTCGGTTCGCTTGAGACTCGCCTGCAAATGCTTCCTTAAGATTGTCTAACGTATTTCCCATAATTACCTCCTTTTAAGGTTTGTAGTGTTTTACAAA
>WTBG01000150.1 GCA_013139225.1 Deltaproteobacteria bacterium | reverse complement strand
TTTGAAATCTGACATTGAATATAACGAACACCATAATCATCCCGGGCTCTTTCATAATACTGATCAAAGCCTTTTCCGTGTGCCCGGATATCCATATAGAAGATTGTTGGTTTGATATCAGGACTGTGTTCCTTGGCAATGATGGCCTCCTTGGTGGCGTACATGCAGCAGACGGAAGAGCAGTACCCCTTATTGCAGGAGTTATCCCGGGATCCCACACACTGAATCCAGGCGACCTTCTCCGGCCCCGATTGATCGGAAGGGCGCTGGATGTGTCCCTGATAGGGGCCGGATGCGGAAAGAATCCTCTCAAACTCCATGCTGGTTACCACATTGGGGTAACGACTGTATCCATACTCGTCCCTTAACGAGGGATTCGTGAGTTCAAAACCAGGGGCGAGGATAACAGACCCCACATCAAGCTCGCGCACCTCATCTTCCTGGTCATATTTAATGGCCTTGGGTCCACAAAAGCTCTCACACGCCCCACATGCATCATTTAAGAAGTGCATACACGTTTGCCGATCGATAACCGGCACTTTGGGAACGGCCTGAGGAAATGGCAGATAGATAGAAGGCCTTGTGGCCAATCGCTCATCGAAATCGGCTTTTATTGGCCTCGGTATATTTTTGGTGATTTCATCAAGATTAATAGCCCCTGTAGGGCAGACCACCTCACATGCCCCACAGGTAACACACACGCTCGAGTATTCATCAAATGGTGGGGATACCTTTCGGCTGGAGCCACGGTTGACAAAGTTGATTGCACCGACATGCATCAGTTCCTGACATACACGTACACAGAGTCCACATAAGATGCATTTTTCTTCCTCCGGTTTAAATCGCTCATACCTTGCCCGATCGATTCCAATCTCTTCGGCCAACTCCTGTAACTTTGGTACATCCGGACAGCGCAAGAGGAGTAGTTCGATAACCAGTTTTCTTGCTTCAATAACCCGCTTTGAATCCGTCCTTACCTCAAGTCCTTCCTCCACTACATAGGCGCAGGATGCGGACAGTCCCCTTCTCGCACCGCCTACGATCTCAACCACACAAAGCCTGCAGGCACCCTGAGGGGTAAGTGCCTCAAAATAGCAAAGGGTTGGTATCTTAATACCCAGCTTCTCTGCCGCCTTAAGGACTGTGGTGCCCTCTTCTACCTCAACCTTTCTACCATCAATTGTTAGATTAACCATTCGCCTTACACTCCCTCTTCACTACCTGAAACCATCTACTTAACCCTCACAGCATTGGATGGGCAAGTCTCCCTGCATATGCCGCACTGGATACACTTGGCAACATCCAACGTGTGTGCTTTCTTTTTCTCACCGGTAATGGCATTGCTTGGACAATCTCTAAGGCATCGGCCACAACCAATACACGTTTCCGGGTCGATGAAAAATTCGAACAACCCCTTGCATACACCCGCCGGACACCTCCTGTTTCGGATATGTTCTTCGTACTCCTCTCTGAAATAACGGATAGTAGTCAAGGCAGGGTTGGGTGCGGTTCCTCCCAGGGCACACAGGGCGGAATCGATAATGATCCTGCCCATATCCTCCAGGAGTTCAATGTCGCCTTCTCTCCCGCGGCCCTCAGTAATATCGGTCAGTATGTCGAGCATCCTTTTGGTCCCTTCGCGGCAGGGTGTACACTTCCCGCAGGACTCGTCTTTGGTGAAGGCAAGAAAGTATTTGGCAACATTAACCATACAGGCAGTCTCATCCATTACCACCATACCACCTGAACCCATAATAGAACCCACCTCTGCCAGCTTGTCATAGTCAACGGGCAAATCCATGAGAGAATCCGGTATGCAACCTCCAGAAGGTCCACCTGTCTGTACCGCCTTAAACGCCCTCTTATCCGGTACTCCTCCCCCGACATCGAAAACCAGTTCCCTAAGGGTCATTCCCATAGGAACTTCTACCAAACCATTCATCTTAACCTTCCCCACCATGGAGAAGATCATCGTTCCCTTGCTCTTCTCCGTCCCAATCTCTTTGAACCAATCCGCGCCACGGGCAATTATAAGGGGAATATTTGCCCAGGTTTTAACGTTATTGATGTTGGTGGGTTTTTCCCAGAGCCCCTTTTGGGCGGGGAAAGGAGGTCGTTGTCTGGGCTCACCCGTAGTACCTTCGATGGAGGCGATAAGGGCAGTTTCCTCACCGCACACAAATGCCCCCGATCCACGTTCTATAGAAACATCAAAATCGAAGCCAGAATGAAGGATATCATTTCCCAGCAATCCAAGCCCGCGCGCCTGTTCCAGGGCAAGGGTGAGTTTCTCTATGGCAAGGGGATACTCAGCCCGGGCATACACAACCCCATGTCTGGCACCAATCGCATAGGCCCCGATTATCATTCCCTCAATCACCTGGTGGGGGTTGCCCTCAAGGATGCTACGGTCCATATAGGCACCCGGGTCACCTTCGTCGGCATTGCATATCACATACTTTGGCTCCCCCTTTGCCTCTCGACAGAAACTCCATTTCCTTCCGGTGGGAAATCCCGCTCCCCCCCGACCCCTTAAACCGGATGTCGTAACTTCATCAATAACCATTTTGGGATCCAGCTCTTTTAATGCCTTAAACAGGGCGGTGTATCCGCCAAAGGCGATGTAGTCCTCAACCTTATCCGGGTTTAGAGTCCCGCAACCCTGGAGCACCCTCTTTTTTTGTTTTCCAAAAAATGGAACGTCTTTATAAGAGGGAACGTTTCCCATACCTTCAGGCAATCCGTTCAGTTTATACGCATGGGTTGTATTTTCAAACAGGTGAGGTTCTTCTTCAATTTTGCAAAGTGCATACTTGGGGATTATCTTATTCTCAGCAAGTGCTGCAACAATCTCTTTGGATTTCTTAACGTCCATCTGTTGATAGACGATTCTCGGCCATCCGGGTTTTATGACGTCAACCAGAGGTTCTCTCTGACAAAGCCCCATACATCCGGTAGAGGTCGAAATGATGTCAAGGCCAAGAGAACGGGCCTCTTTTTCGATGGCTTGAAGCACCTCTTCCGCGCCAGATGCCCTTCCGCAGGTGGACATGCCAACGGCAATCTTGGTCCTCTCGGGATAACTTGATTTAAGACCTTTCTCCTTTATCTCATCCAGATCTTTTTTCGTTAGAAGGGACATTCAATGTTTCTCCTCATCCGTACTTCGAAACGACATCCATAACCGTGTTATAACGTACCCGGGAATAGACGCGCTCGTCCACCCGGATGACAGGGCTCAGGGCACAACACCCGATACAACGTACCATATCCAGGCTAAAATTTTTATCCTCGGTGGTTTGGCCGTACTTGATGCCCAATTCATCTTCCAGTTTCTCTAAAATCCTCTCGCCGCCCCGTACGTGGCATGCCGTACCCATACAGACACTGATTATGTGCTTCCCACGGGGCTCCAGGCTAAAGAAGGCATAGAACGTAGCAACCCTTAAGATGTGGGCAAGTGAGACATTCAGTTTGTACGCGACATATTTAAGAACGGGCGGCGGCAAATAGTTGAAGTGGCTGTTTATGTCCTGAAGGACAGGGATTAAGGGGCTCCTGCTTTTTTTGTGTTTATCCAGAATTTCATTAACCGCCATCCGCTCATCTTCCGGCAAGACCGGTTCAACCACCTTAACATCAAGATACACCCTGTTTCCTACCAGACATTGGTTGATACACTCACCGCAACCCGTACAGAGCGACTCATCGACCGACCTTGCCCTCCTTCTGATAGATGCCTTAAAATTACCCGGCTCCCCCTTGAGATCAATGAGGTCTGAATAGGTGAGGTTCTCAATATTAGGATGCCCTCCACACTCCACCAGCTTGGGAGAAATGATACACATGGAGCAGTCATTGGTGGGAAATGTCTTGTCCAGCTGGGCCATCCTTCCACCGATGGTGGGTTCCTCTTCAACCAGGTAAACCTTAAACCCGCTATTGGCCAGATCCAGAGAGGCCTGGATGCCTCCAATCCCAGCTCCTACAACCATTACGGCTCCAACGGGCGGTGGATTGCTTTTTTTATTATCTTGTTCTTCAGTAGAGCTCATCAATAACCCCATGGTCAAATCTGGTAAATCCGAATTGCGAAATACGAAATTCGAAACAAATCCAAATTCTCAAATATTAAATGCTAAAACTTATTACCCTCACCTCACTCATACTGTTTAGAATTTTGTTTTTCGGTCATTCGTATTTGTTTCGGGTTTCGTGCTTCGGATTTCGAGTTTCAATTCAACTGCCTTAAAGCCTCAAAATAAAATACCCCGTATAGTCAGATCAATCCTTTTGATTCAAGCAGCGGACGGGGATCTACCAGGTGCCGCCCCAGCCACTTTCTAACTCCTTTATTCCCAAAAGCCAACCCCATAAGTTCGGTAAAATAGAAAATCGGAATATCATAGCTGACTCCTTCTTTGTCACCTATCTCTTCCTGCCTGGTATCCAGATTGGCCTGACACAATGGACAGGCTGTAACAATACAGTCAGCCTCCGCCTCACGTGCCATATCCAATAACCTGCCGTTCAACCTGTGTATAATATCCACTCTGGTCAAAACCAGGCTTCCCCCACAGCATTCGGTTTTATAAGGCCAAAAAACACTTTCCCCCCCAAGCCTGGAAATAAGAATATCCAGTGCCTGGGGATCTTCCCAGTGCTCGGTATCAGTCACCCGGGGGGGACGAACCAGCAGGCAGCCATAATAGCTCACCGCTTTCAAGTTCTTAAGAGGTCTCTTTATCTTTTTTTCAATGTCCTCCGAGAATTCTTCCCGGCAGAGAAATTCCAGCATGTGGAGAATGTTTATTTTCCCTTGAAAGGGGATTCCCACATCGACTTTTGATTCGCAGGTTAAGGCTTTCTCCGCAGCCTTGAAACGGCTGAAGCAGGCAGCACAGGGCGTCACCAAATCCTGCCCTTTTCTTTCTGCTATAGACAAATTTCTGGCTGGAAGTGCGACTGAAAGAAACTCATTGGTAGAATGTGCAGAGCTTGCCCCACAGCAGCTCCAGTCTGATAACTCCTGCAATTCTATGTCGAGACTTTTGCAAACCGCTTCGATTGATTCACCATATTCACGGGCAGTTCCTTCAAGTGAACAGCCGGGGAAGAAGGAAACCTTCATGCTTTTTTATGCTCCTTTGCCTGTTCAAATATTTTTTTCACTTCCTTAACCCCACCACATTTAGGAGGCATAACCTTAAGCTTGCCACGCAAAAACATTTTCATTCCCAGCCTTACATCGTTTTTCCATTCCCCTGTTTTGAGCTTTTCCCTCAATTCACCACTCTTTTGAGTATAATTTCTAATCATGGTCAATTCGTGCACTCTACCTGTCTTCTTGATGGAATCGAGAAATGCCTTATGGAATATGGGAACTTTCGGTTCTTTTGCTTGCTTACCACTTTCTTGCTGAATCTGTCTTAAGACATCCATCACTTTGGCAATCTCTATTTCATTGGGACAACGAGTCGTACAGGTCTCACACGCTGCGCAGACCCAAATCGTCCTGGAAGATAAAACTCTCTCCTTCTGATTGAACAGCACCGACCTTATAACTTGATGGGGAAGCATATCCATTGCAAAGGAAACCGGACATCCGGCAGAACATTTATAACACTGGTAACAGGTGAAGATCTCCTCTCCAACCGCATCAACCACAACATCCCTGAAATTTTTATCTCCTATCAGTTCCATCCCGTTCATCTCTGTTTGATTATCTTAAAAATTGACGGTTTAGCAAAAAGAACAATTCGCCCCTTTTTGTCATTCCTGCGAAAGCAGGAATCCAGTAATTTCAGATTGTTATGGACCCTCGCTTCCCGATCAAGTTGAGGAGAGGCTTCGCGAGAGTGACTCGATTTTTTAGCTTTGAGAGCATCAAGAATCATTTTTCTAAATTCTTAAGCAGTTAACGATCCCACCTGATCCAATACCGCTGCCAGTCTTTCCTGACCACCGATGGCAACCAGAAGAACCCCCTGGCATATATTCTGAAGTTTTTGGATTGTTTCAGCCGCAATGGCAATCCCCTCTTTTGTTTTGTCAGGGGCCTTGCCCAACCTGTTAAGCACCTCTTCGGGGATCAGCACTCCATCCATGTGTCGGCACATGAACCGGGCCATACCCACCGAATTAAGAATAGTAACACGTGGAAAGACAGAAACCTTAAAAGGAGCCACTTTTTTCACGAAACCTTCCAATGCTTTCAGGTCATACATAGTAGGGGTGAAAAAATAATTTGCCCCCGCCTTGATTTTTTTCTCCATCTCCATCACTTCTATTTCGAGAGCCCCACCTGCAAGACCGGCATTCACCTCAGATCCGACACAAAATTGAGGAATGCCTGAAAGGTCATTTCCTGCCAAGTCGATACCCTTCTGCAACTTTTTAACGGCTTCCAACATGCTAACTACATCCAGGTCATTTACCGGCTTAGCCTCTATGTGATCACCGCTTGTGACATCATCTCCCTCGCTTACAGACAAATTTTCTAATCCCAACGAAAAAATACTCAGCATGTCAGCCTGAATCGCCAATCTATTGCGGTCCCGGCAATTCATGCTCACTATAGCTTCTGTCCCTTTTTGCTTCAAAGGACAGGAAGCTCCAATCGATCCCATTCTCATAATGGCTCCGCTCATCTCAGGGACCAACACTGCATGTGCCCGTCCCCGCAAGCTGTCAGCATGTTTCAAAAAGTCAGAGGTATCTACTCCTTTAGGAGGTTCCAGTTCAGCAATGATTAAAAACTGGTCTTTATCTAAAAGTTCTTGGAAACTCATGGTGCCTCCTCTTGTCTTGGGAATTTTTGTATGTTGGTCACTGGTTTCTCAACAGCATTTCGAACCGCCAGCAGCAATTCATCAACTCCAAAAGATTTTACATGGTAGTAGAAGGCTTTGTGGTGAAGGATGCTGGCTTCGAGTTCCGGTGTGTTAAGGTCTGAAGTCATAATAATTGGCAATGTGGGGGCAAACCCCTTAATTATAGGAACCACTTCATTCCAGGCCATATCCTTAACCCCCACATCCAGGATCAAAACAGAGACATGCTCTTGTTGAATATTTCTTATGGCTTCTGATGCCCTTTC
>WTBG01000343.1 GCA_013139225.1 Deltaproteobacteria bacterium | reverse complement strand
GAGATTATAATAGCCGATTTATTATCCATAGCATCTCATCTTTACCTCTTATACATAGAAATTTCAAGGAAAAATTTTGTTATTGTTAACCACAGAGTACGCAGAGTATTTTAGGAATTTCTGTCTTTGGAGGGGGGGTAATAGAAACGGAGATGCTGGATTTTAACTAATTGAATTTTATTAATCTTTTTGTGAGGTATCAGAAAAACCCGGTCATTTTTTATCAGTGAATAGATATTATGGTTAAATGTGATACGATTCCATTTTTAGAAGAGGTTCATCCGCCTCATATTTCCCTTTACTATTCACTCTAACACGGGAAGCAACAGTATCTGGGTCATGTGTGTAAAAAAGAAGCCATCGTTCTTTTACTGCCCGTTCCATGATGATCTTCTTTTCATTTACCGTTTGTTCTGGATAGCGATCATACCCCATTACTATAGGAAGGTTAACCCATGCAGTTCCTGGGACAATGTCACTGCAGAAAAAGATGGTTTCTCTTTTCCCCTTAATGAGAGTGTGCATCATTCCCGGAGTATGTCCATTTGTATAGAAGAAAGTGAGCCAACCCTTTAAATCTTCCAGTTTTGGTTCCTCAGAGTCCAGTAGAACCAAACGACCTGATCCCTTGAGTTTTTCAGCCAGAGTGGGGATATAGGAAGCGTGGTCTCGCAGGTGGGGGGATAAGGATCGCTCATATTGAGTTTTGCCTACAAGATAAGTAGCATTGGGGAAATGAGGAGACCAGTCCGCTTTGTTAATATCTGGCCATGCGGGTACCATCCCGCCTGCATGATCGAAGTGAAGATGAGATAGTATGACGTAGTTAACATCTTCTTCAGCTATACCCACCTTTTTCAGGTTTTTCAGTAAGAGCGTGGTATCACCTTCTACCCCATATCTGGAAGATAACTTCGGTTCCATATAGAAACCGATACCCGCTTCAAAGAGTATGATGAGGTGTTCACTTTTTACGATGAGACTACGACAGGCAAGAGGGATGCGATTTTGTATATCACTCCTTATCCATCGCATCCAAAGTGATTTGGGTGCATTTCCAAACATAGCACCCCCATCCAGCCACTGTCGGTTACCTTCTATAGAAAAACATTCCATAGCTTCATCTTTTTTGTCTATTGCTTGGGTCCGATTGGGTGTGTTTTTGTAAGCTCCTTGCCTATTTTGACAGCTTTGGGGGAACAATCTGTGTGTCCCCAGCCACCTGAACTCGTTCCACTAGTAATATCATTAACGATATTATCATCGTTAGTGGAACTTACTCCTGCTGGAACATTGTCAAGATTGAGCTTGTGACGTACTTTCCAGGCGATGTTGTGGTCTGCACAAGAGCTATCACCACTCACACCGATGGCGCCAATCAGTTTCCCCCCGGCATCATATAAAGGCAAACCACCACCGAACACGTTCACCCCCCCAATTTTATAGCCTACCATGGGGTCATTCTTGGTGCCTATGTCTTCGGATGGCCCTTGATATGCTACTTTGGTATCAACGGGATTGCTAAATTGCAGACCAAACAGGCTGCCTCCTGGCTGAACCGCTGAGAAGAGATTTGCAGTTGATAGTGCAAATTTTGGAAGACTGAAAGCATTTGCCGTGTTTGCCTTTTGTGCAGAAATAATGCGGCTGCCGGGCCATTGATCTCCTCTGTCTTTCCCTGAAAATACCAGAGCTTTTACAACACCATCCCTGTCAACTAGGGTTGCCCACATGTTAAAACCGAATCCTCCATTTTCCTCTGCAACAACAGCTTTAAGAGATGCCTTAAGTTGGGAGTGAGTTGGCAAGCTGTCGGCGTTAGATGAGTATATGAATGGAGTTGTAAATAATACGGTTGCTAAGATTGAAGCAAAAAATATTTTGTACTGTTTCATAATAATACCCTCCATTTTGAGTTCGATAAAATAGGTGGAATCCCTTGCCTAGTGTAACTACTGGAACAATATTTACATCTACCACCTCCCTTTTATTTCTCAGTTAATCCATGATCTGAGATATGTATAAAACAGCTCTATAATTTCCTTGTTGCAGCAGAGAAATTGGTTTGTAATTTCCTAATAAATGACTCAATTGTCAAGAGTAATTTGACAGGTTAATAATAATTTTCCTTCGGAGGCAGAGTTAGACAAGATTAATCTGTTGCGGAGGTGATGAAAGGTGGGGGGGATAGATTCCCCAGCTTAGAAACCCACTCTTGGGCTTCTTCCGGGGAGTTGAAGTTTCCCATCCTTACTCGATACCAGATGCCTTTATTCGCAATCGTTTTAGGGGTTACGTAGACTAGATATCCAAGCTTTTTAAGTTTATTGTTCAGAGCATAAGCCTTTTCTTTCTGCTGAAAAGAACCGAGCTGAATGGTATATCCTTTTCTTACAATGTCCTGGTCAAACTGCTTAACTTTTTTACTGCTCCCTTTTTTTGAAGATATCCTTTTCTCTTGGCTTGCTTTTGCCTTTTTGACTTCTTTAGCGAGTGGGAGTTCGGAACGCTCCGGTAATGTGTCGTAAAAGGTAAATTGTGTATCGTTCTTTTTCTCTTCAGTATGACTGTTTTTTGAAGATTCAGAAGGTCCATTATCTGAAGAGGGAGATTTGACCAACGCATTTTGGTCAGACGGAGCAAGTTCTAAGGTTTTTTTATTATCAAGGAATCGGTTGCCAATAAGAATGCCTGAAGCAAACGCCAGAAGGAAGGAGGAAATCAATAGGATCACTGTAAGAAAGATCTGTTTTCTAGTGAATTGTATCTCATATTTTTTGGTTTTACTCATTTATTTTACCTTGATTAGTCATGTTAAACTACCATCTTTGCTGGCAGCCGCTTACTTCGTCACATCTTTTCTGGTGCACTTACTCCTAAGAGTGCCAGGGCATTTTTTATAACTATCCTTATTGTGTTTGACAGCCAGAGACGCGATTTGCTGAGTTCAACATCTTCGTTTACCACCCTGTGTTTACCCTCTAACTTTCCCAGGTGATAGTATCTATGGAAGTTACTAACCAGTTCGTTAAGGTAGATGGTAACACGATGAGGTTCCAGACTTAGCGCACAACTTTCTATCATTTCAGGATAGGATGAGAGCTGTTTGATCAGATTCATCTCTTCCGGAAGGGAGAGAAGTTCCAGATCAACATCATCGGATTGAGGAAGAGGTATCCCTTGTTCTTCTGCGAATTTTATAATGTTGCAAATTCTTGCATGAGCATATTGAACGTAATAAACTGGATTTTCATCACTCTGTTTTTTGGCTACTTCCAAATCAAAATCGAGATGGGCATCAGACCTTCTGGTAAGGAAGGTGTACTTGACCGCATCTTTACCCACTTCATTTATTACTTCTCTTAGCGTAACAAAGGTTCCACTTCGGGTGGACATGGCAACAGGTGTTCCGTCTCTAAGTAGATTGACAAACTGTACTAATAACACTTCGATAACATCTCTATTTTTACCAAAAGCTTCAATTACAGCTTTTATCCGAGGGATATACCCATGATGATCAGCGCCCCAGATATTGATAACCCTCTTAAAACCTCTTTCCAGTTTGTTAAGGTGATAGGCACAATCGGATGCAAAGTAGGTGGGCACACCGTTGTCTCTTATGACAACGCGGTCTTTGTCATCGCCAAAGAGTGTACTTTTAAACCAGAGGTGTCCCTCGTTTTGATAGGTATAGTCCTTTCTCTTTAATTCCTCTATTGCCCGGTCAACGGTTTTTTCTTTGTGTAGTGTCTTTTCACTAAACCAGGTGTCAAAATGGATGCCAAAATCCTTAAGATCCTTTTGTATGCCCCTTAAAATAGAGTCAACAGCAAAAGAAGTGAAGAAGGGAAGCGATTCGGATTCGCTGGTCTTTTCATACTGATTCCCGTGTTGGGATAAAATATGTTGAGCTATCTCCTTTATATACTCACCTTGATAGAAATCGGAGGGAAAGGCAACATCCTTTCCCAATAACTGGAGGTAACGGGCATAGACAGATTTGCCTAAAAGTTCCATCTGGTTGCCCGCATCGTTGATGTAGTATTCCCGGCTGACATCATATCCCACCGCTTTCAGAATATTGGCCAAAGCATCACCCACAGCAGCCCCTCTGCCGTGTCCTATATGGAGGGGGCCTGTGGGATTAGCACTTACATATTCTATATTGATTTTTTCCCCTTGGCCAACATGAGATCTTCCATAAGTATCTCCTTGAAGGGAGATGTCTTTGAAAGCTTTTAACCAGTATGATTGTGAAAGAAAGAAATTGATAAACCCGGGACCTGCTACCTCAAGCTTCTCGACGATATCATCGTTTTGAGGAATTTGTTCAATGATAGCCGGCGCTATTTTTCGAGGCGACTTTTTTTCCAGTGGTGCCATGAGCATTGCCACATTGGTTGCATAGTCACCATGATCCTTCATCTTGGGTGTTTCTATGGTGAAGGGGGGAAACTGTTTTTCAGAGAGGAACCCTGATTGAGCACAGTTATCGAGGGCATCTTCAATCAACTGTTTTATTGTCTCTTTTATATTCATTGCTGGCTACTTTCGCTTTAAGAACAGGTGTGCTGGCGTTAAAGAGCAACCTTCCTATAACATATTAAATGCAAAAAAGATTAAAAACTTATTCATGATACCATGAATCAAATAAAATTCAATTTTTTATTCATCAACTTCTGTGTCTGATTTTATTCAAAGCGAGAAGGAAATAGGGAAACCCTATTTTTGCAGATCCGAAACCCGCAATCCAAAATCGTTAACTCCCTGCTCAGAGTAAGTCAACTTATTAAACAACTCCCCCTCTTTTTCTATGGTTGTAGAGACAGGACGTTTGATATGCCAAGCTGGCATCTCAAAGACGGGGCATGGAGGACGCATTTCCATCATTTTAGACGGCCACAAGAGATTGCTTCGTCATCCACCAAAAACAAACTCCCCGCAATGACACGAGGAGTTCATTTTTTATTAACGGTTACTATTATCCCAGAATTTGCAGTAGCCATCTACTGCAGCTTGCCCGGCCCATGACTTTAAGTCGCAGCCGAAAGTCATGTATATTATATCAAATTAATCTTCCGGAAAGCACTTTAGTGCTTTCAAATCCTTGTTGCACCGCTTGTTTCACGATTTTACTCCTCAACATATCTATGGATATGCCTTCGTTGTAAAATCTCTCCAACTGCACGTTTCGCTACGGTTTTCTGCGCCTCGCTACAATACCTACTGCAAAATCTGGGATTATGAGAGGTTACTCACCCTTCATATTCGTATTCAAATTCTCCCCTTTCTTTCATTTTCTTGATTTCTTCCTGTCTTAAAGCATTTTTGAACAATTTCTCGGTTACGGTTAGTGGAAATTCATCCCTGAATTCTACGTAACGTGGATCTTTTGGAGCAGCGTAAGATGGAAATTTTTCCCGGCAAAACCTGATGATTTCCTCAGCTGTAAGTTTTTTCTCACACCCCGGTTTGGGTTTTATGTAAACTTTTACTCTTTCGCTTCCCGGGGTTTTCGGGTCAGGTATGCCAACCACTGCCGCTATAGCAACATCGGGATGATTAAACAGTTCCTCATCCAGTTCTGTTGAGTAGACTTTAAAGCCGGACACATTAATCATGTCTTTGGTCCGGTCTTCAATATAAAAGTAACCGTCTTCGTCCATCCGGGCGATATCATTGGTGCAAAGCCATCCATCTTCTAATCCACTGCCGGGCGTAGGCCAATAACCTTTCATTACCTGAGGTCCTCGGGAGTATATACTGCCAGGCTCGCCAAAAGGAACCTCCTTACCAGTTGCAGGGTCGAGCACTTTAACTTCGGTGTCGGGAACCGGAATTCCAAGGCTTAATTTTTCCTCTTTCATAAATCCGGTGATTTTTGAAAATGAAGAGATATTCAAATGTGTAAGAGGCCCTGTTTCAGTCAAACCATAAGACTCTGATATGGGATTGCCCATCTCTTTCTTGACGGCATCGGCAATAATTTTGGGAAGGGGAGCTGCACATGACATCATCATGGTCTGCATCCTCCCCACTTCGCTATTCACCATCCGGAAATATTGTGTGGGAACACAGGCAACCAGAAATGGACGATGCTCCTGCATGGTTTTTACCAATTTGTCGTTATCTCTGGGGTCTGGAACTAAGATGATGCGAAGCCCCCAGTAAAGAGCGAATTCTACCACCCAGTGACCATAGGCATGAAACAGGGGAACCGGGATGAAGATGGAGGTCTTTCCCCTGATGCCAGGTTCCAGCGGTGTCAACATCCAGGGAAGTCCCTGCCTTAAATTAGCCATCCGGTTGAAATGGGTCAGCATGACGCCTTTAGGCAGCCCGGTGGACCCACCGGTGAAACAGAGAAAGGCAAGATCCTCTTTGGGATCGATTTCAACCTCCGGTGGATTAGGTTCATGTTCATCCAGTAATTTCCTGAGTTGTATTGCTCCCGGAATATCTTTTAACTCTGGAGGATTCGTACCGTAATCCTCCCAGGAAGTAACGATGATATTCTTGAGCTTGGTTTTATCCTTAATAGCATTGATCATAGGGAGATTGTCTTCAATGCAAATGACCGTTTCGGCACCCGGACTACCAATCTCATGTTCCAGGCCTCGCTCTTTGTGAAGTATACTGCAGGGAATGTGGGTTGCCCCTGCCCTCAATATTCCCATATCGGCAATGATGAATTGCAGGCAATTGGGGATTACGGTTGCCACCATGTCTCCCTTCTTAACTCCCAGTGCTGCAAGGGCAGTTGCCAATCTGTCCACGTATTCCTTTAGTTTTTTATAACTGGTTTCTTTTCCAAAGGCGAGACAGGCGGGGCGGGAGGGGAATCTCTCAGCCGAATCATACAAAATTTGGTGAAGCGGAATTTCCGGGTAGGGTTCCAGCGTTTTTTTTAGTGGATAGGGTCCAAATTTGTAACTTTTAAGCCAGGGTTTATCGGCATAGGTCGTTTTACTGGTCTCACTCATGTGTGCCAAATTCTCCTTTCTGAAAGTAAGAATTTAGGAATTGAGGAATTTAGGGATTTTCTCAATTCGCAATTCCTAAATTCTAGAATTCCTCAATTATTCCCATAGATCTGGAATGACATTTTCTAACCCCAATTCCTTCAGTTTTTCAGGGGAAGGTTTGCCGGTTTTCTTGTCCCATCCTCTTATTTCATAGTAATGATCCAGCAACATGTCTAATTCATCGACCACATGGTCTTTCGCCGGGCCATCTGGCATGGGTTCTTCCGTTAAGCGTTTGGGAAGGGTATCGTCAGCTCTGGAGAATCC
>WTBG01000352.1 GCA_013139225.1 Deltaproteobacteria bacterium | reverse complement strand
GGTATACACCCGCCGGAAGGACCACCGGTCTGAACAGCTTTAAACTTTCTCCCTCCGGGAATCCCCCCTCCAATATCATAGATGATTTCTCTTAAGGTAATCCCCATGGGCACTTCAACCAGCCCTGTATTGTTTACCTTCCCAACCAGAGAAAAGATTTTGGTCCCCTTGCTCCCCTCGGTACCAATCTTACTGTACCAGTCTGCTCCCTTGTCGATAATCAGAGGAACATTAGCCCAGGTCTCCACGTTATTCAAGTTGGTTGGCTTATCCCAAAGACCACTTTCCACCGTATGGATATGTTTTGCCCTGGGTTCTCCTACATTGCCTTCCAGGGAAGCCGTCAGAGCACTCGATTCACCACAGACAAAGGCTCCTCCCCCCCGAGCGATTTTAACCCCAAACGAAAAGCCTGAGCCCAGAATATTGTCACCCAAAAGCCCATATCGCTCAGCCTGTTTAAGTGCAACTGTAAGATTACTGATCGCCAGAGGATATTCATTTCGTACATACACATAGCCCTGGTTTGAGCCAATGGCATATGCCCCGATAATCATTCCCTCCAGGACGCTGTGAGGGTTGCCTTCAAGCAAGCTCCTGTCCATGTAAGCACCGGGATCTCCTTCATCAGCATTGCAGATCACATACCTTACATCCCCTTCAGCTTCACGGCAGGACTCCCACTTTACCCCGGCAGGGAATCCACCACCTCCACGTCCCCTTAAGTTTGCCTTTTTAATTGTTTCAATTACTTCTTCAGGACTTATACCATTCAACACCTTGGCTAAAGCAGCATAACCTCCTGCTGCAAAGTAATCATCAATACTGGTGGGATCGATAACTCCATTATGCCCAAAGATAAGACGCTTTTGTTTTTTGTAAAAAGGAACATCATCTTCATACACGATCTTTTCTTTAGTATCAGGATCAACATACAAAAGGCGCTCTACCAGATTTCCCTTGATAATAGTCTCGCTTATAACCTCAGAAACATCTTCTACTGCAACGCGCTGATAAAATATTTTCTTTGGATAAATAACCACCAGGGGGCCTCGCTCACAAAAACCATGGCAACCAGTGGTCCTGATCGCAACCTTGCGACCCAATTTCTTTTTCTTTATCTCCTGCTTAAAGGCATCGGTTACCTTATCACACCCATATGCCTGACAGCCCGTACCTGCACATATAGTAATACACGGCTGATCAGGATTCCTCTTCTTCAGGAGGGTCTGTCTCAAGTTTTCAAGATCTGCAGTACTTGTAAGTTTACTCATCTTCCCCTTTTCTTTGTTCCTTTCTTAACCTTCTTGGTACCCTTCACCGCTGAAACTTTTTTAGACTGCCTGGTCCTGGTACTTTTTGCTGAAACCTTCACCTTCTTCCTGGATTTTTTCTGGTACTTTTGAAGAAGATCGTCAATCTTTTCAGGTCCCATCTGACCAAAATACTCCCCATCAACAACAACAACCGGACCCAGCGCACAAGCCCCCAGACAATTGACTGATTCCAGGCTGAATGTGCGGTCAGCAGTCGTTCCACCAGCACTAATTTTCAAATCACCTTCCAGCCTGTCAACAAGTTTCGCGGCACCACGCACATGACAGGCGGTACCCACACACACATTTATGATATGTTTGCCTCTGGGTTCTAAACTGAAGGCTTGATAAAAAGTAGAGAGATAATAGATTTTTGACAAAGATATATCAAGCTTTTGTGCCACATACTCCAGAACATCCCTGGGGAGATACCTTTCACCCTCCTGGATATCCTGAAGGATCGCTATGATAGAAGATTGGTCACGCTTATATTTATTAAGTATTGCATTTACTTCTTTATTATTCATCGCAAGTCCTATCTTAGCTTTGTCTTTTTCTTAAGCCTTGCATAATCCTGCTTCACATGTTCCTGAATCTCTTCTCTAAGATCATCTGTCAGGTGACGAAACCTTCCCTGGATCTTCAGGTAATCATTAACCGGCCTGAGTTTAGGGAGGTCAAGATTCAATCGATACTTACCATTCTCCACCTCATACAAGGGAGCTATTCCAGTCTCCACGACAAGTCTCCCCAGGCGGATGCTGAGATCAGCAGGCGCTCTCCACCCTGTAGGACAGACGGAAAAGATGTGCAGGTATTTTGGTCCTTCAATATTTTTTGCTTTCTTTACCTTATTCATAAGATCAATAGGGTAACTGGGATTGGCTGTCGCTACATAGGGAATATTATGAGCTACCGCAATCTCTGGCATGTTCTTTTTCCAGGTTTTCTGTCCGATACTTTCTTTCCCCGGTGGTGCAGTTGTAGTCATAGCTCCATAGGGAGTTGAACTACTACGCTGGATGCCTGTATTCATATAGGCCTCATTATCAAAGCAGACATAGAGGAAATCATGTCCCCTCTCCAGGGCACCTGATAAAGCCTGTAAACCTATGTCACTGGTAGCTCCATCTCCTCCCATAGCAACTACCGTGATCTTTTTCCCGGAGATTTTCTCTTTCCTCCGTAAAATCTTTAAAGCAGATTCAATACCTGAAGCCACTGCACTTGTGTTTTCAAACAGGGTATGTATCCAGGGAACACGCCATGAGGTGTTGGGAATTGGCGAGCTCACAATCTCCATACACCCTGTAGCATTAGCAATAATCACATCTCTGCCCAAAGCTTTGCATACCAGTCGTAAAGCTAAAACCTCCCCGCATCCAATGCAGGCTCGATGACCAGGTGCAAAGTATTCTTTAGTTGGTGCCAGTCGAGGCACATATACGCCATACTGCTCCATTATTCTCTCACTCCAATCATTTCATATGCCCTTTCTTGACCCTTTTCCGCAACTTCTAAGCCTTTACTTACCATATATTCAAAGTGATCGGGAAGTATGTCTCTACCTCCTAAACCACCCACAAAACTGACAACTCTGGGCTTCTTCTCTTCTCCGTACAAAGCAGCTTTAATCTCACCACAAACAGGTCCCCCTGTACCACCATAAGAGAGACATCTGTCAAAAACGACAAGCAATTGAGCATCCCTTAGTGCTTCTCTCAATTCTTCAAATGGAAATGGTCTCCATAAACGAAGTTTCACCAGGCCAACTTTCTTCCCTTCTCCTCTCATCTTCTCAATAGCAATTTCTGCTGTCTGGCTGAAACTCCCCATAGTTAGAAGCAGAATCTCAGCATCCTCTGCCATATACGTTTCTACCGGAGAGTAATGACGTCCAAATTTCTTCCCAAACTCATCCCAAACCTCTAAGATAGTTCCTTTTGTAGCAATGAATG
>WTBG01000377.1 GCA_013139225.1 Deltaproteobacteria bacterium | reverse complement strand
ATAGCAAAACATTTTATGGTTCCTTACAATGAAAAGATGTGGAAAACGGATTTGTGTGAGCTGTCGAGTGAATGGGTTGACTGGTCTATCCCGGTCCCTACTTTAGATGAAGTTATAGGAGGGGCACTGGGTTTAAACAATCCACATATGGGCTATAGCGCTCAGTTTTTATACCCAGAAGAGGGGGGGATTGAAGCCCTTCCAAAATCTTTTTTACCTTATGTTAGTAATCTTCACTATAACAAAACATTAGCTGGAATTGACCTTAAGAAAAAAATGGCATGGTTTGATGATGAAAGCAGTGCTGAGTATGACTGCCTAATATCAACAATACCTCTTCCTGAATTACTAGAAATTGTCAGAGATCTGCCTGCCTCTACAGCAGACTTGAAGGATGGATTGAAACACATTTCTGTATTGGATGTTAATTTGGGTATCGATAATGACACTATTTCAGACCAGCACTGGGTTTATTTACCAGAACCAGAGATTCCATTCTATAGAGCAGGTTTTTACTCAAATATTTCTTCTGGACTTACTCCCCCGAAAAAAAGTTCACTTTATGTTGAGGTGTCTTATTTGCCTGATACTCCCTTGAACAAATCAGATATGCTGGAAGAAATTTATGATGGTTTGAAAAAATGTGGATTTATCAAAAGTCGGGATCAGATCATTGTTGAAAACATATTAAACATTCCCTATGCCTATGTCATTCATGATAACTTCAGGTATAAGAATCTTCCAAAGATTATGACAAGTCTCAACGAGAATGGTATCTTTTCCATTGGAAGGTATGGAAGCTGGGAATACATGTCAATGGAGGATGCTGTCCTTCAGGGGAAAGAAGTAGCTGAGGCGATTCATGAATAAAACAACAGTGGTGCACATTATCACAAAATTAGAGCTGGGAGGAGCTCAGCAAAATACACTTTTCACTGTTGCTAATCTTGAACGCAGCAAGTATGAACCGGTACTTATTTCCGGAACTGAGGGAATATTAGTTGAAGATGCAAAGAAGCTTAAAGATGTAAAAATTTACCTTGTTCCTGAACTTGTTAGGGCAATAAGGCCTTTTAAAGATGTTGTTTCTTTTCTAAAGATTAGACGAATTCTAAAAGAACTAAAAAAACCCTTTTCTAATATTATTGTTCATACCCACAGCTCTAAGGCTGGGATACTTGGGAGGTGGGCAGCACGTGTTGCTGGTATAAATTTAATCATTCATTCCGTACATGGCTTTAGCTTTAATGGTTATCAGCCCTCCTTTTTGAGGGCTTTTTACATATTTATAGAAAGAGTTACTTCGCATGTCACTACAAGGTTTATTTTAGTGTCGAAAGCAAATATCGAAAAAGGTATAGCCGAAAGAATCTTTAGCAAGGAAAAAGCAGTTTTAATCAGGAGTGGGATTGATATAAGAGAGTTTCACGAAGTAAAAGGTGATAGAATGAAAAAGAAGGAGGAATTAGGAGCAGATGCGAGATGCCCTCTGGTAGCGATGATTGCTTGTTTTAAGGCTCAAAAATCTCCTCTTGACTTTGTGAAGATTGCCAGAATTGTTTCAGATAATATTGCTGCAATACGATTTCTGCTCGTTGGCGATGGTGTGCTGAGATCTGAGATTGAAGAATTGATAAAGAAGTTGGGAATGGATGGTAAGATTCTTTTATTGGGTTGGCGCAATGACATCCCGGAGATTTTAAGTTGTATTGATGTTCTTGTTCTTACCTCCTTATGGGAAGGGTTACCCCGGGTATTTCCTCAGGCTATGGCTTCGGGTGTTCCTGTGGTAGCAACTGAAGTTGATGGAGCACCGGAGGCTATTAAAAATGGTATAAACGGTTATTTGCTGCCGCCAAAAGATATCAATGCAATGGCAGAAAAGGTCATTTATTTAATCGGACATCCTGAAAAAGCACAAGAGTTGGGAGAAAAGGGGAAGGGCTTAGTTGAGAAATTTGATATCTGGAAGATGTTAGCGCAGCAGGAGGAGTTATACGCAAGTCTTTTGAAATCTGATAAGGAAAGTAAAAATGAACCAGTTCAAAACAGTAGTGGATAGGATCAATTTTAAAAACATTATTACCTGTTTGGTAGTGGGTCTGATATTGTTTTTTCTTATTCGTTTTCTCTATAGAAATTGGCTGCAAGTATCTACCTACGATTTTCAATTAAAGTATAACTATCTTTTTGTCTCTGTTCTTTTACTTTTTGGGTTTTTCTTTCTGAGAGTATATTGTTGGCAATTGATACTTAAGAAAATGGATATATCTTTGAGTCTGAGAAAAAGCGTAAAAGTGTCATTCTTAAGTATGGTTGGTAAATACCTGCCCGGCAAGGTATGGCTGGTTCTGGGTAAGGTTTATTTAAGTGGAAAAGAGGGTCTGCCCAGGGTGGAAGTATTTACCAGCGTTGTAATAGAGATCATACTGGAAATCGTTGCGAGTATATTTTTCTTTTTTTTCTTTCTCTTATCAGTTATTCAACAGCCGCTTTTTTCACTTAAAGTGATTTATTCCCTTGCATTTATTATGGTAGCTGGCCTGGTGTTTTTACATCCCAGTGTGTTTTATAAGCTAATAAATATTGTTTTATACTGGTGGAAGGGCGAAAAGGTCAAGAAGTATATTAGTTATAGAGATACAATTCAATTGTTAATGTTTTATGTTTTTATCGTTTTATTTCAGGGGGTAGCCTTCTACTTTTTTGTGAATGCACTATGTCATGTTCCTTTAGATAAAATTTTAGGGTTAACCGGCAGTTTGGCTATAGCAGGTGCTGTAGGGACTCTCAGCTTTTTTGCCCCAAGTGGTCTTGGCGTAAGGGAGGGCATATTAGCCCTTTTATTAACTAGCTATGTCATATCACCGATTGCCGTCCTTATCTCTTTGCTTGCAAGATTATGGGTTACGTTGGGAGAGGCAATTTGTGCCTTGTTCGCATGGAGATTGTAATGACATTGTTAACTATGATTATTAATGATGGGCTAAATAAAAGTATTCACTTATTTGGAAAACTCCAGTTGTCTATTAGTTCCTGGATCCCTGCTTTCGCAGGGATGACAGACAAGGATGTAACCGATTGAAAAAACATGTCATTCCCGCGCAAGCGGGAATCCAGTATTGTTAATAA
>WTBG01000271.1 GCA_013139225.1 Deltaproteobacteria bacterium | reverse complement strand
CCCACTGCTAGAATTCTTGATCAATGTGGTGTAGAGGTTCTTTTAATCGGTGATTCAGTGGGAAACGTGATGATGGGAACGGATAACACCCTGCCAGTAACCACTGATGAAATCATTTATCATACGAAAGCAGTGGTGAGAGCTAGAAAACGTGCCCTTGTAGTTGCAGATATGCCTTTTATGTCTTATCAGGTAAGCATTGAGCAGGCTAAAAGAGAAGCAGGCAGAATGATTAAGGATGGGGGGGCAGAGGCAGTAAAGATTGAAGGAGGAGAAAATATGGAAGAGGTGATACATGCTATCTGTAATATTGATATTCCAGTGATGGGACATATAGGATTAACACCTCAATCCATTCATCGTTTGGGTGGTTATAAAGTACAGGGAAAAGAGGAGGGGCAAAGAGAGAAACTTATGGCAGATGCTCTTGCGGTGGAAAGGTCAGGTGCATTCTCCATTGTACTGGAGGCTATCCCTTTAAGTCTTGCTAGAGAAATTACCCGGAACCTGAAGATCCCTACTATTGGTATCGGAGCTGGTATTCATTGTGATGGTCAGGTACTTGTCATACATGACCTCTTAGGTCTTGCAGGGAACTTCAGACCGAAATTTGTAAAGCGCTATGCAAACCTAGAGACAGAGACAAAAAAGGCAGTTAAGACATTTCTATCAGAAGTTAAGAAGAAAAAATTCCCCACTGACAAACATAGTTTTCATTAAGAAGGGAAGGGTTGATGCAAACAATTAACAGCATCAAAGAAATGCAGACCTTTTCAAACAGGGAAATGGGTGAAGGCAAAACAATAGCGCTTGTTCCCACCATGGGATTTTTTCATCCGGGTCATTTAAGCTTGATGGAGGAGGGGAGGAGACGAGGTGATTTTCTAGTTGTAAGTATTTTTGTCAATCCTACCCAGTTTGGAGCCGGGGAGGATTACGAAGACTACCCACGGGATATGGAAAGGGATCAAAAGCTGGCTGAGGAAACAGGGGTAGATGTGATCTTTACTCCTCCAGTAGATGAGATGTATCCTTCGGACTATCAGACCTGCGTTAATGTGGAAGAAGTTACCAGAAATCTTTGTGGTATATCACGACCTGCCCATTTCAGGGGTGTTACCACTGTGGTGTGCAAACTTTTTAGCATCGTTAAACCTTCTTTCGCTATCTTTGGCGAGAAAGATTTCCAGCAACTTGTCGCCATTCGTCAGATGGTATCCGATCTTAATATTGATGTAAAAATTGTGGGGATGCCTATTTATAGAGAGGAAGATGGCTTAGCCCTGAGTTCTCGCAACAAGTATTTAACCCCGGATGAGCGAAAGGCTGCTCTTTGCCTCTTCCGTTCACTAATGCGGGCAAAAGAGCTTTTTCGACAGGGCGAAAGAAAGACAGAAGAAATTTTAAGCGAAGTAATGAGCATTATAAAAGCTGAGCAATTAGCCGAAATTGATTACGTCAAAATTTGTGATGTTAAGACACTTAAGGATATAGAGCAGATTAATCAGGAGACAGTGCTTGCCCTGGCAGCAAAAATTGGGAAGACACGGTTGATTGATAATATCATTTTGAACCCTTCAGATTGTATTTAACCCAGATTTTGCAGCAAGAAATAGAGGGGGAAAACTCAAGGAATTTATGTTATAATGAAAATTGATTACGGTATTGCGATTGAAGAGGGAAAAGATTGAAAACAAAGTTAAAAGAAATTGTCAGCATTCTGCTTGACAAGTTTAAGCGTTCTAATGTCATATCAATTGTGAAGGGGGGAGGAATGAAAACACAACTAAAGAAATCCTTTTTTACCGGTCTCCTCGTTGTTATCCCTATCAGTGTAACAATCTACATTCTGGTTTTTTTAATAGGACTTTTTAATAATCTTTTGCCGTTCAGTTTTCTGCCCTATGGGACAGGATTAGTGCTGACTCTTATCCTGATTACCCTGGTTGGCTTCATGACCTCTAATCTAATAGGGAAAAGGCTTATTGAGATGGGGGAGAAATTTATCACTAAAATACCCCTGGTAAAAAACGTATATGCAGCAGTAAAACAGATTTCAGATGCGATGCTCACTTCGACGAGAAAAAGTTTCAGAAGGGTAGTACTTATAGAATATCCCCGCAAAGGGATCTATACCTTAGCCTTTGTTACAGGTATCTCCAGGGGAGAAGTACAAGACAAAACACAAAACAATGTAATCAATCTATTTGTTCCTACCACACCCAATCCAACCTCTGGATTCTATCTTATGGTTCCGGATACCGATGTGATTAACCTTGATATGTCCGTTGAAGATGCCTTTAAGTTGTTGATTTCCGGGGGTATGGTTTCATCTGATAATACACAATCCTAGCTGAAATATTCTTTCCGGATCATCTTCATATCTTCCCATACGTCTCTTTTTCGTTGAGGATTTCTAAGCAGAAAGGCAGGGTGGAAGGTTGCTATCAATCTGGAATTGCGATAGGGAATGAATCTGCCCCTTAAGCTTGATATCTTTTC
>WTBG01000321.1 GCA_013139225.1 Deltaproteobacteria bacterium | reverse complement strand
CATAACTTCAGAACTCCCTATGGAGGATACCATGAACCTACACGAAGCAGTTGAGGAATTCAAGGAAGAGTGTGATCGTTTTTTTGAAACAGTTGAAAAACCTAACAGTTGTATTTTCTGCCGATGCGCTCGAATCTACTGGAACGGGCAAAGGGAGCGTACAGCCAGTGTTCTATTTGGAGATGAAGTGGCTTACCTCACAGATATCTTATGCAAGCGGGTAAAGTGTGCCGAGCCTAAATGTAAACATAGCTGGACCCTCAGGCCTCCAGGGCTCATACCAAGACGTCATTACCAACTCTGCGTTGTAGCTCATGGGACAAGCAAGTTCCTTTTTGAGCCCCATGAAACCTTAACTTCGGTTGCCGATGAACACCAATGTTCCCGTCGAACCGTTGGGAGATGGTTGAATTGGATTGCCGGGATCGCTGAGTACTCAGATCTTATTCGTCGGTTGCATTCAGTATCGAAAGAAGCGGTTCTTTCCGCCGGATTGAAGATATCTGAGATGATTACAAGGGCCGTTAACACGGGAAAGGAAGTTTTTCAACGCACAGCCCAAAATTTTTGTATTCTCGAAGCTTTGGGCGAGGCTTACGGATATGAACCACCGGGGTTTAGGGGGGCGATAGAGTCCGTCATCGCCAATCGGGATCGCATCACCACATACCGTTTCCCTTTTATCCCCGAACTTGCCCGCTGACAACTCCCTTTAAAAAGGTTATGCCTCCAAAAATGGTAAAAAACAAAAGGAGGCATCGTCCATGATCACAAAGAAAGTTCTTAACCCCAACCGGATCAGACGTATTGATGGTGGTTTCAGTTTTATTCCTCACCGTTTCCTCACTGATGGCTTTTTGGCCGCCCTGGATCAACAGAAAATTCTTGTGTACTTCTTCCTTGTCCTTGCCGCTGATCGCAACGGTCTGTCCTTTTACGCCTATGATGCCATCTGCTCTTTGCTTGGGCTTTCTGTCGATGAGTATATCGAAGCAAGAGACGGCCTTATGGAAAAAGACCTGATCGCTTATGACAGCACCATCTTTCAGGTGCTCGATGTGCCGAAAAAACCGGTTCCAAACGTAGCAACAAAGCCCCCCCTTGACTTGAATCGCAGAGCATACCGCTCCCACATTAAAAACCTTATCCAATACTCACTCTGGGAGGCTAAAGATGGCCGATGAAGATATCAGAATGCTGCTGCAAGCCCTCCTGGATTACTTCGAATGGCTTAAGGCTATAGAGGAGCCCAGAGGCAGCCGACTTAGTGCCCGCTATGGCCAGATCCTGATCGATTTTGTCATCTTCTCAATCCATAAAGATATCGCCTGGAAGGATATGTTTACATTCGATACCTTCAGAGAGTTCCGAAAGTATACCGTTCTGAAAAAGACATCGCATGCCATCATTACACTTTCGGGTTATCTGCAGGAGAGGGGCAGAATCTCTCAGCCTCTGTTGATTCCAAACTACCAGGTGCAGTTACCCCTTATCTATGAGCAATACCTCCTCTACCTTGAGCAAACCAAAGAGGTCTCCGATGGGCTGCTTAGTGGAGTAAGAAGAGTCCTGGCCCCTTTTCATGATTATCTTGAGAGCCACAAAATCAAACTCTCAGCACTAAAGATCAAACACCTTGATGCATTCATGGCAGAGTTTAAGGTAGCAAAGACGACTCTTAGGACCTACCGTCATCACCTGCGAGGTTTCCTGAAGTATCTGTATCAGGAACGAAGGATACTTAAAAAGAACCTTGCCCTCCTGTTAGTGGGGGCGCCCCTGTTTGCCCAGAAAAAACCACCCAAGTTTCTGCGGCCCCAGGAGGTGCAAAAGCTTTTTTCAAGCCTAAAGCTTTCTACTCCCGCGGATATCCGAACCTACGCCATGGTGTACCTGGCATACACTCTGGGACTTAGGCCCATTGAGATCAGTAAAATCACCCTTGATGACATCTCTTTTCAAAAAGAAGAACTCACAGTCAGGGACAGAAAAACCAAAAACCCTACTATCCTTCCTCTACCCAAACAGACTATTAAGGCTATAGCCGCCTATGTCATGAAAGCCAGACCCAAAAGCCCCTGCAGGCATCTCTTCCTGACTTGTCAAAAAACTATTAAACCAATCAGATCCGGCACCGTGATCCTCTCCATCGGGAAAGCCATGAGACAGGCGGGACTCTCTGCCTCTGCCTATTGGCTCAGGCATACATATGCTCAGAATCTATTATGCACAGGCCGCTCCATATACGAGATCAAAGAGATGCTGGGTCACGGAAACATTCAATCCACCCAGAGATATCTTCACATAGACATCGATCTCATGCGAAAGGTCATTTTTAATGAAACCCTTTAAAAGCTTTATGGCCCCAAAATTGGAAGAGTTCCACGCTCATCGAGAAAACCTGGGATATACCATGAAGTCCTATAGATCACATCTGCGTGTTTTTGATCGGTACATGAGGGAGCAAGAGGCTGATTGGCAATCACTACAACCCGCCTTTTTTCTCGATATGAGGGCCAATCTCAACATGGAATCAAGCTCTGTTAACAGAATCATCACTGCTACACGTGTCTTTTTTCAGTTCCTTGTGCGCCGTGGGTATTTAGCAGAAAACCCCCTGCAGGACATCCCCTATCTAAGGGAAAACACCATCGTGCCTTTTATTTTCTCCCCCGAGCAGATCGATCAGATACTTCATGCTGTTTGCAAAGGAATGCCTAAAACAAAGGCACGCTTCCTGAGAAACCTCGGTATATATCTGGCACTATTGCTTCTGGCACGGTGCGGTCTAAGAATTACAGAACCTCTAAGATTAAAGCTCCACCATTATCGCCCCGATGAGGGCACCATCTATATAGAGAAAACCAAGTTCAGTAAGGACAGGCTCATACCGGTACCTATTGCCGTAATGAGAGAGATCGAAAACTACCTTTCAATCAGAACATCCCTGCTGCCTCATGTCCAAAACCCATATCTTCTGATCCGGATAAACCAACGGCTTCTAACAGATCAGCAAGTGCGCTTCCTCTTCCATAAGACCCTCAAACATATCGGTCTTGATCAACCAAGGAGAGTTATTGGCAATATGAACTTCTCTCAGCCCACCCCTCACAGCCTAAGACATTCTTTTGCCGTTAATACGCTGTTAAGAATCAAACAGAGAGGAGAATCACCCCAGAATGCCCTTCCCATCCTTGCCGCTTATATGGGCCACTCAGAATACAAGCACACCAGTGTATATCTTAGGGCCGTTGATGCAATCAGCCGAAAAAATCTTTATAATTTTACCCTTTGGAAGAGAAGAAAACAATGAAGCTCCCTCCCTTAATCCATCAGTTCTTCGATAACTACCTGCCCCACATTAAAGGGGTGAGCCCATATACCATTGAATCCTACAGGGATTCCTTCAGACTCTTTTTACCCTTTGCAGCAAAGTATCACTGTATCAAAATCAAATCCCTTAGATTGAGCCATCTTTCAACTGAGTTGATACTGGCATTCCTCTATGAGCTCGAACGGGAGAGGAAAAACATTACAAAAACCAGAAATAACCGCTTGGCTGCCATCAAATCCTTTGCCAAAATGATCCGTTTTATGTACCCGGAAGGGCGCGAGCTGGCCGATAGGATACTCAACATCCCGCAAAAACGCACTCAGAGACCCCTCATTGGCTTCCTATATGAGGATGAAATCTTACAGGTCTTTAAATCTGTTGATCTCAGGAGAAATGAGGGCTTCAGGGATTATGTCCTTCTCCACCTCCTTTTTGATTCCGGGGCAAGGGCAAGTGAAATAACCACCCTTAACCTCGATTACTTCAACCCACAGCACAAAACCCTTGCCATTTTAGGAAAGGGCAATCGATATCGGCTTATAGAGCTTAAACCCAAAACCTGCCAGCTTCTCCAACTCTATATCACCAAATACCGAAAAACTCCCAAACCACTATATCAACACCGCCTCTTTATCAATCAACGAGGAGAGGAACTGAGTCGTCACGGCATATATCACATATGCAAAAAATACCTCTCAAAAGCACTTCCTCCTAAACGACTCAAGTTTATCAACCCCGTACACAGTTTCAGGCACTCGTGCGCCGTCCATATGCTCTACTCCGGACACTCCCTCTCAGATATCCAGAATCGCCTTGGTCATGACAACATACAGTCCACAACCCTTTACCTTCATCTGGATCTGAAGCGCAGGCGACACATACAAAAACGATTAATCGAACATATGCAATCGGTCATAGACCGGGATCATAAAATAGAAGAGTTACTTAAGTGGGAAAACGAGGAGGATATTATAGCTTGGCTTGATAGCCTTTAACACCAAAGAGCAGGGGCTGGCCAAACAGGGAGAAGTATGGATCGGGAAATATTATTATGTTGCAAGTCTTATCCATGTCTTTGTATAATACCAGATAACCCGTTGATATCAAAATGGAATTGCTTTTCTCAAGCTAAAGGACAATAATTACCTGTTTTCAGTGGGTTAAGTGGACTCTTAACATAAGGCAAGAATCTGAAAGTTTTGGAAGACCAGTGAAACGATAGGCTTCTATATATAACCTGAAATCTCTTGATTTTTCATATTTCATTCCGTAATCTATAGTGAAATCAGGCAGATTCAGGGTAAAACCTATGGCAAGCTATACGTAACAAAACCTATTTTTTCTAATTATTTTGTTGGGTTATATGCTTTTATCTTTTTCTG
>WTBG01000001.1 GCA_013139225.1 Deltaproteobacteria bacterium | reverse complement strand
AGCAAGCTGGTAGTTAAGGATAAAAAAACGGAAGGTGGAAAAAATATCTTAGTGTGTGATATGTTTATATCCAACGATAAAGGAACAGATTGTGTAAAAGGCACTGCTGAAATTGTCGTTCCAGACTAGAAGGAACACTTAAGGGCTTCCTCCTAACTGGAATAGTGGAAGGATGGACTGATGAAGCAACAACAAAGGAAAAAGATGATTTATAAAATTTTGCTATCAGTATTCCAACACTCCATTACTCCATGAATGAGGAAAAATCTATAACTAAAATTTATCACCAACAATGCATTATGTTAATAGAAAAGTGGGATTGGAGGATGTTAGATGAAAATAAGCAAAGACACTAAAATTGATTTGTACAAAAGGATGGTTCGGCAGAGAACCTTTGAAGATAACACCACAAAAATCTTTGCCGGCGGTGAAATGCCGGGCTTTCTGCATCTTTCCCAGGGAGAGGATGCAGTAGCTGCAGGTACCTGCTCTAACCTGACAAAAGAAGACGTCATATTCACAACCCACCGCGGCCATGGCTGTATTATAGCTAAAGGCGCTGACCTGAAACCCATGATGGCGGAGCTTTTCGGCAGGATCGATGGCTGCTGCAGGGGCAGGGCAGGATCCATGCATTTTGCTGATATTTCCAACGGCTGCATGGGATCAAACGGGGTTGTGGGTGAGGGCATGCGGATTTCGCTCGGAACCGCTTTCGCCCATAAGTACAACAAGACCAAAAACGTTGTTGCCGTCTTTTTCGGTGAAGGAGCAACCGGTACCGGTGCTTTTCATGAATCCTTTAACATGGCCGCAACTCTTAAACTTCCGATCATTTTTGTGTGCAGCATTAATCTGTATGCCCAGATGACCCCCAAGGAAGACCATATCTCCATTGAAAACGTTGCTGACCGGGCTGCTGCATACGGCGCACCGGGTGTCACCATTGACGGCAATGATGTTGAGAAGGTGTATGAAGAAATCGACAAGGCTGTGAAACACTGCAGGGCGGGCAAGGGCCCCTATATGCTTGAGTGCAAAACCTACCGGCACCACGGTCACTTTGAGGGTGACCCCTGTAATTATCGCCCGGAAGGCGAACTTGAAAAATGGCTCAAAAAAGACCCCATCGTGCTGTACGAGAAGAAGCTGAAAAAAGAGGGCGTGCTTGATGACAAGCAAATCAAGGAGCTGAAAGAAGCAGCTCAGAAGGAAGTTGATAAAGCAGTTGCTTTTGCGCGCCAGAGCCCGCAGCCTGATATCGAAGAGCTGTACAAAGGTATCTATGCATAGAAACGGGCTTAATGAAACAGTCAATTGTATGTGAATAATTCTTATCATTACGGGAGGATAGATAGATGGCAGAAAATAAACCCTTAAATTTTCAGTGGGCAATAAATCACGGAATAGCTGAGGAGATGCGCAGAGACCCTACTGTATTCCTCATTGGTGAGGATGTCGGCAAACCCGGAGGGCCGTTTGGTGTTACGCGCGGTATTATTCAAGAGTTTGGCCCTGAGCGTGCGGTTGATACGCCCATTAGCGAAGGTGCCATCGTCGGACTGTGCTGCGGCGCAGCAGCAGCAGGACTTCGTCCGGTGGCTGAAATTATGTTTATGAACTTTATCACACTGGCGGTTGAAGAGTTTTACAACCAGGCCTCCAAGATGCGCTGGATGTTTGGTGGCCAGGTAAAGCAGCCCTTTGTCGTGCGCGCTATGACCGCAGGCGGCTTTGGAGCAGGCCCGCATCACTCTTCATCACTTGAAGGCTGGTTTGCCAGCATGCCCGGCATGAAGGTGGTAATGCCCAGCAACCCCAGGACTGCCAAGGGCCTGATGAAGGCAGCCATCAGGGATGACAACCCGGTGCTGTACGTTGAGCCGCTGGCATCTTACAAGATGAAAATGATAATGCCGGAAGGTGATTACATTACGCCCATCGGCAAAGCTGAAGTGGTAAAAGAAGGAAGCGATGTCACTATCGTGAGTATCGGCCGGATGCTTTTAGAGGCTGAAAAGGCCGCTGCTGCATTGGAACAGGACGGCATTAAAGCAGAGGTTATAGACCTCTTAACCGTCAACCCATTTGATATGGAAACTATTTATGCATCTGTGAAGAAGACCAACAGGTGTGCTATCATTCACGAGGCAAAGAAGACCATGGGTTGCGGTGCTGAGATTGCAGCATCGTTGCAGGAAGATATGTTTGACTGGCTTGATGCGCCGGTTGCTCGTGTTGCCGCTCCGTTTACTCATATAGCTTTCCATCCCGCACTTGAAAAACACTATCTGCCAGATGCTGAGAACCTGATCGCAAAGGTTAAAGAGCTGGTCGGGTAAAGTAAATTGAGATTGCCACGCCCTTTAATGGCTCGGCTTGGCCGAGCTCCCTGGCCGACACGAGTGTCAGCTCGGGCAGGCAGCCAGGCAATGGCATACAATTTTTAATTTTAAACTAAAAGAAAGGAAGTGTTTTTAATGGCTGTAAATATAACTATGCCCAAATTGGGTCTAACCATGGAAACAGGTAAAATTATTGAGTGGAAGAAGCAGGAAGGAGAACAGGTACAGGAAAAGGAAATTCTACTTGTAGTTGAGACCGAAAAGATTACCTATGATGTAGAATCTCCTGGTACCGGCATCCTTCACATTATCTCCCCGGTAGAATCAGAGGTGCCGGTTGCAGATCTGATTGGTTTAATCGCTGCCGATAAAGCAGAGTACGATAAAGTTGCTGCCGAAGGTGTCCCTGCCGCAGTACAAGCAGGTCCAGCTACTCAAGAAGCTGCTGCACCGTCACCAGCTACTGCTCTACCTGCTGCTGGAACTCCTGCCGCAGTAGTTCGAACACCCGGGGAAAGAATTAAGGCCTCTCCCCTTGCAAAAAGACTGGCGAAGGAAAAGGACTTGGATATAAGCCTTATTTCCGGTACGGGCCCTGAGGGAAGAATAATTGAGAAAGATGTGCTTGCCTTTGAAGAAACCGCAGGCGCTGCTGCGAGGGTAAAGATTACACCCGTCGCGAAAAAGATGGCAGATGAAAGGGGGTTAGACGTGAGTACAATTCAAGGATCAGGTCCCGGGGGGAAGATTATTAAAGAAGATGTCGAACGCCACGTGGCTGCACCTAAACCTGCTGCCGCAC
>WTBG01000253.1 GCA_013139225.1 Deltaproteobacteria bacterium | reverse complement strand
TCAACTTTTATAGCATATCCAATCTCAAACAACTAGTCTTCCAACCACCAGGAAGTATTGAGCTGTGCAAAAACTTAAACGGTTCCATTTTTCTACATGCTCCTGAATCTCTCACCCACCTTAGTGTTGTCGATCCCCAAAAAATTGGCAAAGCTGCTATTGCGATAAAGCCACTTCGTGATATTTTAAACAAACGAGAAGAAACAGGCGCTTTTGGTTGGACTCTCTGCACACTACCCACACCTGAGCTTTCTAAACAAGCTAAGCTCTCCAATAAGGATTATACTAATCAGATCATCAAAGCTTGCTACCTTAATAAAGCTCATCCGACACATGAATGGGAAACCATTTTCAACAATGCTGTATCCATCAAGAAGTGGCTCAATGGTATGCGGGTTAAAACATATCACATAGAATCAGAAAATATTGATTTGAAGGTTACTCCTGGCGAGCGGAGAAAGTGGGTTGGTATCTCCGGACACAACATTCCGAGCTTTGAAATCTTCCTCTCTCCAGACTGGAGAGGAACAGAAGGAATATATTACTCAAACCTCCCTTCTTTCCGGAGTGGGAATTATGTAAAAGGAGTGCGTCTTGAATTCAAAAAAGGATCCGTTGTCAAAATCGCGGCTAACGCTGGAGAAGATTTTGTAAAAAAACAACTTTCCATGGATAAAGGTGCTAATAAGTTGGGAGAATTTTCCCTTACCGATAAAAGGTTTTCCAAGATTGACAGGTTTATGGCAAACACACTGTTTGATGAAAATCATGGCGGCAAATATGGCAACTGCCATTTGGCTGTTGGTGCATCGTATTCTGACACCTATGATGGCAACCCTGCTGACCTTAAAAAGGAAAAGAAGAAAAAGCTTGGTTTTAATGATTCAGCTCTTCACTGGGATTTGGTCAATACTGAGAAAAAAACAGTAACCGCTCATCTTTACTCAGGCAAAAAAGTCATCATTTACGAGGATGGAAAGTTCAAGTATGATTAGTGCAAAAAGAACTTCACTTCTCTGCCCTCAGTGCAATAAACTTATTAGTTCGGATGAGCCTACCTGCCCATATTGTGGACTATCCACACCGGGTTCCTGGTGGAGAAACAATGTACTGGTGCGTGTTTATCTTAAACCGGATCATATAATCAGATCAATCATATTTACAAATATTGTCCTTTTTGCACTCTCTATAATACTAAATCCTACTACTTTGAATCTCTCGATGAATCCTTTTACTCTCTTCTCCCCCTCAAACAGGATTCTTTTGCTGTTGGGCGCAACAGGGACTGTTCCAATCGACCACTATCATCGCTGGTGGACTCTGATTTCAGCCAGCTACCTGCATGGTGGAATCCTCCACATCTTTTTCAACATGGTAGTTTTACGTCAAATCGCACCTCTGACCATTCAAGAATACGGATTCAATCGAATGGTTATGGTGTATACGATTGGCGGCGCAATCGGATTTTACGTGTCATATCTGGCTGGTATTCAATTCACGATTGGAGCATCTGCCAGTCTTTTTGCCCTTATAGGTTCTATTCTTTATTACGGGAAAAGTCGAGGCGGTACTTACGGACAAATCATTTTTAAGCAGATTATAGGATGGGTGATTGCATTGTTTTTCTTTGGCTTATTAATCCCGGGAATTAATAACTGGGCTCATGGTGGAGGCCTCGCAGGCGGTATTCTTCTTGGCTTCCTACTGGGATATAATGAGAGGAAAAAAGAAACCTATTTTCACAAAATCCTTGCCCTTTTTTGCATTGTGTTGACAATCCTACTGCTGTTGTGGGCAACTGCTTCAACTCTCTACTACCGCTTTACCCTATGAAGCTTCCTGTAATTTCTACAACTTATTAAAGTAAAAAGTGACTAAAGTGTTAAGTGAACTAAAGTGCCTAAAGTTTTTAACTTTAGCTCATTCAATCCACTTAATTCTATCAAGTCTATTCTTCCAGAAATCCAGTTCAGAACGGTGAGAGATGTCCTCGAGAAATGCTATCCGTTCTTCGTAAGCTCCTAAAAAAATGATTGCCTCTGGTTTCAGTGACTCAATAATTTTCAGCCTGCTATAAAAAGATCTCTCACCCTGTTTAAATATATCACTGAATACAATTTTAACTTTCTCATCTTCCAGCTTGTGCGAAAAAACATTGTATATATCATGGCTATAAAAGTAATCTGCATCATACAATATAGCAACATCATTTGCCTGCTTTTTCTTCAACCAATTTGTCAATACTTCTACTTCTTCTTTATACCCTTCCCTTTTACAAAATTCTCTGAACTCGTCATCTTGCAATTGAGTTTTTGTTGACTCTTTTATAACAATGCGCTCAGAATAGACATGAGACTTCAGTACGAAATAGCCTACTGATAACCCCACAAGCAAGCCAATTAACAAAATTAAAACAGACTTAAATATTGCACTTTTATTCTGACTAATTTTTTTCACCAAAGGATCATCTTTTAAAGCCCTTTCTTTATCCCTGAGAGAATATATGACTAAAAGTGCAATAGAAATTAAAGGCAGCAGGATCCTCATGATGAACTGCATACTCTCTGGCACAATAGCGGGATAGCCCTTAACGATATAACCAAACCACATTCCAGGGAACCAGATCATACTGGTAAGCAGTAGCAAGGTCAGCCATATAGTACATAATTGCTTTTTGTTCATACTACCGTCTCATCTCATTTTTCTGGGAAATTCTAACAGTCTAATGCCTTTACCTCTCACAGAGGAAAGGCAAAACAATCTTTTGAAATTCGTATTTTTTATCCTGTATCCAGTATCATTTTAGATTTACCAGACTATCTAAGCTTACCTATTAATGTATCATAATAATCAATTCTTTCTTTCATTTGGTCAATCTGCTTTTTTTGGATTCTAATTTCATCCCTTCGTATTTCTATACGACGATTAACCCGCGCTAATACTTCTTTATACTTTTCTATTCTTCTTTTCTTGCTGGAATCAAATGAAATATCGGAACTTTCAAAGCGAGTGCTATCCATAGTACCCTTTAGAACAGATTCAACTTCTGCCTTCTTCTCCTCACCTAAGTCAATATCTGATTTTATTTCTTTTATCACATTTTCCTTAGCTTTAATAGCTATTTCAATTTGGTCAATATGATTATACAATTCTGAAATGGTATAGTTTTTTTCTTTCCTTATTGAAGGAGATTCATTCTCTTTGACTACATCCCTCCTTTCCATAATCAGTTGACCGTTTTCGGCATCTATTTGTACGTTAAACTCATTTAAGAAATTCATACCAAGAAGTCTCACATTCCCTACTACCACTTCAACATTATTAACCTCTGCATCTCCAACACTTACAGAAGATAACATTGCACTTGGAAACTCCACTAAACTTCCATCTGCAATATAGCCTTTTACTTTGGGTTTTTTGTCCGGATCAATACCCAGGGCTAATGCATCTTGTTTTGTAATCATAGTATTGGTAGCACCGGTGTCCAGATGAAATATTACTGGGAGTTTCCAATTGAGGATAGCATTAACAAAAATGGCATTATCTTTCCGTTTAAAATGTACAACGACACGTTGAGGTGTATTTTTTGAAAGGGACTTTAGTCCCTTTGCCCTTCTATATTTGTTCTGGGAGACTTCTTCTTTATATTTGTCTGGTATGTTAAAATAGTTGTCTGTAAAGTGGGTATACCCCTGTTCATCTGTCCACTTATAGTAACCTGCATCAAGGTAAGATGAAAGGAGAAAAAAACATACTATAATGATTGGTATTTTTCTTAAGCAATTTATTAGCATATCTAATCAGATTAGATTCTTATCACGTAGGTTCCCACAATTTTATCATGCCACGCCTGTTTATTCTTATCCCAGCCAGCCCATAAAAAACCCAGACAGAAAATTAAACCAGATACCATATAGCTCAGCCATCTCAGGAAGGCTTTACCACACCCTAATGGTGCGCCGTTTACTCGAACGACTTTGAGCTTACATAGCATTTTACCGGGGGTTTGTCCCGTACTACCATGAAAATAGGTATAGTAAGCAATTGTAAGAATCGTATTAAATATATACAAGGGTAATATCAGGCTATAAATTTCTTCTTCCCCAACCTCTTCCAATCCAGGAGAACCCAATCCCAAAGCAATTATTCCAACAACCGATAAGATAAAAGCAAGGATATATAATACTATATTATCGATTGTGAAAGCACTAAATCGGATCCAGAATCCACCTTTTTTCACTGTTGAAAGATCATTAATATCAGAAGTATGCTCTGATTGATGCGATGGCTCAGCTTTTGTCGGCTCTTCATCGATCTCCTTCAGTTCTTCTCCAACCATCTCCATTTCTTTTTTGAATTTTTCCGTTTTTTCGTAGGTAATTTCGGATCTCTCACCTTCAAACTTTAATTCTCCTTTTTCATCGGGTAAATCAAAAGTATCAAGATTCAAATCATCACTTGAAATTGAAATACTCTCATCCCAATTAATCTCACCATGTGTGGGTAACACCTCATT
>WTBG01000207.1 GCA_013139225.1 Deltaproteobacteria bacterium | reverse complement strand
TATTTTGGGTTGTATATCCGCTGTGGTTTTTCCATGAGTGAGCAGCCTTCGTTCTCTCCACTTTGATAAACCAGTCCAAGAACACAACCTTTATCATCCAGGAACGGTTCGAAAGGGAACATTCTGCAAATCAATGCTCGCAGCGTCCTACGACAATTTTGAAAACCGGGACACATGGCAAAGATGTTATATGAACAACTATCCCGTACGAGTCTCTCATCTGACTTTGTTTGAATCGGCATCTTTCGCCAGAAAGATCCCTGTTTTCTGTGCAACTTATACTCATCTTTGAAAAGCAGGGGTACCACTCTTTCTTGATCACAGCAATATGGTACATCATCGTTCTGCTGAGCACAATGTTTACCACAGTCAAAGTCCGTCATCCGTACCGACAACATCCGATAAAAGCGCCGGAGCTGTCTTTCTGTTAATTTTCTCTTCATAAATTAATAAAAAAGCGGGGCTAAGAACCCGCTTTTGTCAGGATGCAGATAAACGCTGAAAACTATTTCCTTAATTAATCCTTTAACACAACTTGTAACATTAATTGTTTCCCTCACCAATGTTCACTTCACTTCCTCCCTCATCCTTAAAAATCGGCAATATCAGGCTGATTATATAAAGGGCTACAAAAGGCAGGGAAAAGAGGATAATTGCTACCAGGATCCCTTCCTTCCCAAGAAAAGAAGGGGTATAACTTGTAAACCCTCTTAAGCTCTTGGAAAAGAGTTGACCACCAATAATTACATTCCAGCGCATGGCAAAAACCTGAATAAGAATAAGAAAGGAAGAAAGAGAGGCAAAAACTATCAAGACACTATCTTTTACCTTACGAAGTGAAACAATGCCCAAAAGAACCAGGGGAACAAGCGATCCGATGAGACCCTGCACCAGGATATAGTTGAAGGCAAGCTTACCGGTAATTAACTGGTAGATAATCCCCCAGGACTCTTCACCTTCATAGGCCATATTGAACACTTCTAATAACTCTAAGGAAATATCAATAATTAAAAAAATCCAGAAATACTTGCAAATAGATTGAATACAACGAGTGTCAATTTCCTTTTTGCTGACTTTCATGATGCAGATATAGAGCAACACCAGTATTGCGATGCCTGAAATTATGGCAGATAATAAAAAGATAATGGGCATAAGCGGGGTTGACCACCAGGGATTCGATTTCACAGCTCCAAACAGAAAACCCACATAACCATGAAGAATACAGGCAAAGGGAATTCCAATAGCTGCCAGAAATCCTATGATCTTTTTGTCATACGAAAGTGACTCATCTGACACGTCCTTAACCCCCAATGCCAGGAAGTTATAAGACCATCTCTTGAGCAGGAATCCCCCTTGTGCCTGCTCAACAATATCTTTTCTAAATACCAGCCATATTTCTACAATTAGTATAGCCATATAAAAGAAGCAGATGTAACCGAAAATGGACATGGCAGATTGGATATTTGGAGTAAGCATGATATTAAAACATCTGAAGGGTTTACCCAAGTGGAAGAGCAAAGGGGTCATGCAAAAAAGGATAAAGCAGAATGCAGCCACCAACGCCAGATTTGCAATCGGCTTCAAGTTCTTATCTCCAAATACATGATAGAGGGAAGAAACAATAAATGCACCAGCCACCAGCCCTGTTATGTAAGGGTAGAGAACAATCATCAAACTCCAGAGCACACTAACATCGTTGGGATAAATGAAACCCTGCGTTATCAGATCGTGCATCTATCGCACCTCCTTGTCCATGCCCAGGTAATAGACCCTGGGTTCATTCCCAATCTCAGGTTTAAGGACGGCAACTCTATTTTCCCCAATAATTCTGCTAATTTCACTCTCTGGATCATTAAGATCACCAATTATTCGTGCACCTACTGGACATGCCAACACGCACGCCGGCAACAACCCCTTAACAATTCTATGGTAACACCAGGTACACTTGTCTGCAACTCCTCTGCCTTCATGGTCTATGTAGCGGACCCCATAGGGACAGGCTTGCACACAATAACCACACCCCACACAATGTTTATCATCAATTAATATAATCCCGTCCTTCGTCTTATAGGTCGCACCAACCGGACATACCTGGACACAATTGGGCTCAGAACACTGGTTACACAGCTTTGGCACAAAAAAGGCTTTTGCAGTTTTATCCTTTAAATCCCGTTCATTAAAACCATCCAGTCCACCTCTGGGTGAATCTATAAGTACTTCCTCCTGCTCGGTAATAATATACCGTTCAACCCAGGTTCGATAAAATCAATCAGGCACATTATTCTCTTCTTTACAGGCTTGAACACATCTTCCACAGCCGATACACTTGTAGGTATCCACCACAAATCCATATAAGTGTTTTTCCCAATTGTAGTCAAGTCCCGCATCAGTACAGACAATCCGTGGAATGAGCAGTTCCGCTGTGTAAAGGAACAAACCACTTTTTAATACACTACCGCTCTTCTTTAAAAAATTTCTACGGTTCACTTTCATCCCCACTTCAAGAAAATTCTAATAGATTTAGCATAATCCGACGGATAAAATGCTGAGCACTTTATACCTACCTGGTTTAGATTTTTATCAAGTATCCAGAATCCAGCATCGCTATTACTACAAAGGCACATGAGCATCATGACAACTCAAGCAATTTAAAGCATCTTCCTCAGGTATCTCCTTATCCTCTGTATGTTCGGTGAGACTGACTATCTGTGGAAAACCATCAGGTCTTCCCGTTAAACTCTGGTGACATATCAAACAACCATCACTACTCTTAATTGCTGTCATAGTCTTAATTCTGCCATTATGAATCTCCCAATGCCCATGGCAGGTTTCACAATTGACCGATGAGTGGCCATTATCTTTCTGATCACTATACTGCACCTCGTGGCAATCTTTGCAAAATGCAGATTCCAGATAAACCAAAGGCAAATCCATTTGTTCTTTTACAT